>NZ_JBTBFV010000059.1:0-32101 GCF_054786995.1 Mycobacterium sp. ZZG | reverse complement strand
GCCTGGCTCTACATCCTCTGGCACTGCTGGCACGACGAAGTCGCCTACGATCCCACCCAACACAGGGCCCTCCAAAAGCTGATCAACCAGGATCAACCCAGGGCGGCTTGACACAGGGCAACTCATGTGGCTGCTCCGTCGGCGCCGGTGGTGCTCGTCGTCCTGGTCCTCAACGACGGCCGGCGTCTGCGGTCCGGCCCGCGGTCGAGGCGCACGGCGCTGTGAACGCCGATGCAGAACGGGCCGCACGGGGTCAGTTCGGCTTCGGCCTGTCGCGCTTGCTCGGTGGTCTCCCAATACGTCGCTTCGACGGTGATCGGCCCGGTCTGGGTGCTGCGGTGGCAGACCAGCGCGACGGGGGCGATCACTGTTTGTCCTCGGGTTGGTGGATGGGGCTCGGTAATGTCCCGAACCGCGGGTGGTGGTGCGGTCGGTGCGCCGTGGTCGCAGCGGACGGCGGGGTCGATGGGTGTGCGGTCCGGGGCGAGTCGCCAGCCGCATGGGTCGCAGCGCCGGCACCGGCGAATCGCTGACGCTCGTTCCTCGCGCGCGGCCTGCTCGACGGCGACACGGCGACTCATGCCGATTCCCCGGCTGCGATCGCGGCATCGCGGCATTCGGTGCAGTTGGCCGGCGCCACCTTGCGGTGGCCGTGGCGGCGGCAGCGTGGTCGTCCATCGGGTCCGGGGATCCACTCCGGCGGTTCAGGTCTGGGTGCTGGTTCGGGCGCTGGTTGCCGACGTACCGGCGGCTGCGCTGGTTCGGCCGTCGTCGAGAAGACTCCTTTCAGCCAGCTTGCCTGTTGTCGCCGCTCCCACTTCTCGCGCAGCTTTCTGCGCCGGCCGCACGCGCCGCAGCTGTTGTCGGTGCCGTGGGGCATGTGCAGATCGCAGTAGGGCTGCGGTTCGGGGTCGGAGTCATCGTCGATTACTTCGCCGTCGATCGCGTCCGTGCCGTCGATGCGTTGAGCGACTAGTTCGCGGATGGCCGGTTCGATTTCCTCGACGTCGAGCGGTTGTGGTTCCTCATCGGAAAAATCTGGGGGTGGGGGTTCGTCACCTGTGTCGGGGACGGTTTCCACGTCGAGCGGTTCAGCCTCTGCCGCGCGCGCGTTCTCCCTCCCTTCTTTATTCAGTTCTTCAGATATAGGAAGATTCGGCGATTTCGCCGCACCTGCTTGTTGTGTTTCGCCGCAGCTGCTTGCTGCATTCCGCGTAATGGATTCGGCGTTTTCGCGTAATGGGAGGTCAGACCCTTGTTGCATTCCGCGTAATGGGAGGTCAGGGGCTCGGTACGCTTGCGCCCGGTCGCCGTAGAACGTGTCCACCGGCGCCCTGGCCAGTAGTTCGCCCGCGCCTTGCAGCTTGAGCACCGCTCGGCGGATCGAATCACGGTGTAGACCACCCAACGACTGGCCGATGTCGTCGTGCGATGCGCGCCACCACATTTCGCCGTCGACCATCTTGCGGCCGTTCGTTTCACCCGGCAGCGTCGTCACGTATCGGACCAGCGCGAGGATGGTGGCGCCGAGCACACCGACGCGGCCAATGTCGGCGGGCAGCACCATCAAAAAGTCGGGGGGCTTCACGATGCCGTCTGCCGCTCTGCATCTGCCCTGGCGGCGCGATGGAACTCGCAAGCGTCGCCGGCCTGGGCCACTGGCATCCGGCAGGGTCGCTTCTTCTTGGTGGGCCGGCCGCAGCGGAACGGGGCTGACCATGCGACGCGCTCGCGCCAGCGCTCGGGCAGCGCGCCGACCTGTTCGTGTGGCTGGTTGGCGTTACCGTGCGTCGGCTGCTCGGCGTGCAGTTCGGATTCATCGACGATCCAGAAGGTGTCGTAGCCGTCGTCGGTGACAGCGACCGCGAGCACGTAGCCGGCTGACCCGACGTCGCACAGGCAAGCGCTGCGTTCCCGGTCGACGAGCGCGAACCCGTCGAACTCATTCCCGGACATCAACGCACCAACCGCTCACTGGCCCGGAGCGTGGGCACTCTCGGCGACGCACTGGATGACAGCCCGGTACTCGCGCTTGCCGCGGCCAAGGTGATCTGTGACGACAACCGTGATGACGTCGCCTTCTGCGGTCACGTCGGCGCGGGAGTCCCAGTCGTCGGTTCTCTTGATCGGGAACACTTCGCTTGCTACCGCGAGGCGTGCCGCGATCTGGTGGGCTTCGGTGGTCACGCGCTGACTTCGCGCTGGTCGTCGCTGCGCTGCATGGTGTTCGCTTCGAGACGGTCGATGAACTCGACGAGCGCGGACTCAGATACCAGCCGGCGGTTTCTGATCTTCACGCTGCGGAGTTCGCCAGAAGTGATCAGCGCGAAAACCGTTGACCGGCCTACGTTTAGTCGCTGCTGTACTTCATTCAAGTCATGGAGTCGGGCGTCGGGGGGCGCGGCGATATTGGCCATGTGTCCAACCTGTCTGTGTCGTGGTTACACAGGAAACGGCGCATCTGTGTTGTTCAGATCAAGTTGTATCGCATCGTTGTCGTTTGCACAAGACTGCGTTACTGTGTGTCGCTATGACACAACGCGGCGGGGCTGAGGGGTGGTCGCAGGGTCTGCACGCGCGCATCGGCCAGGCGATACGAAGCGCGCGTGCCGGCCGGCGAATGTCTGCGCAGCAAGTCGCCGACGAAACAGAACACCTGCGATACCCGATCACGCGATCGCAAATTGCGAACTACGAGTCCGGCCGGAAACAGTCGCTGGATATTGCCGAACTGATGACGATTGCGGCGGCGCTCAAAGTCCCGCCCCTGTCACTGATTCTTGGTGGTCATCCCGACCAAGAGATCGAATTTCTACCGGGCCAGATGGCGACAACAGCCGCTGCGCTCGCATGGTTCACTGGTGACGATGCGTACGATCCGAATACTGTTCCGGCACAAGCTGGTTTAGCATCACCGCCGGCACTCGTACTTGATCTAACGCGGCAGCGGGCCGCGACCCACCGTGAACTTGAGCAAGCCAAGGCCACTTTCGAACTACTCGGCCAGCAGGCTGACGATTCGCGACAGATAAAGCACATCGCGGATCTGACTAACCGACTCGCGCGGACTGATCACCTGATCGACAAAACCACCGAGGAATGGGCAGAAGATGAGTAGGCGCCAGCTTCCCCCGCAGATCAAGAAAATCGAAGTCACCGACCGCAAGACGGGCAAAAGCGTTGTGCGCTATCAGGTCACGGTCGACGCCGGCATCGACCCACAGACGGGTAAGCGTCGACAGGTCCGCCGCCGCTACACCCGCGAAGAGCAGGCGCGCGACGCGCTCGCCGAGATCACCGCCCACGCTGCCGCCGGCACTTTCGTTGCACGCAAGGCAGTGACAGTCGAAGAGTTGTGCAGCGACTGGCTGACGTCGCTCCACAACGCTCGGGCCACGACGATCAACGGTTACACCTACCTGCTGGCTCCGCTGCGGGAGCGGCACGGCAGTATGCCCGCGCAGAAACTCACGCGGCCGGATCTGGACAAGCTTCTGGTGGCTCTGCGCGACGGCGGCACCGTGACGGCGAAGGGCGCGACGCGCTCGACATGGTCGCCGCGTTCGGTCAACAAAGCGGTCGATGCGTGGCGCGCCGTGCTCGACTACGGCGTGGAACGCCGCGAGTTGTCAGGCAACGTCGCGGCCGCAATCCGGAAAGTGCCGCGGGTGCGCGCAGAGATGGCCACCTACACACCCGAAGAGATCCGGCAAGTGCTGCGCGCTGCCGACAATGACCGCAACGGGCATCTCTGGTACTTGGCGCTAACGGGGTTGCGGCGCGGCGAGATCGCCGGGTTGCGGTGGGACGACATCGACCTGACGGCGGGCACGCTGACGATCGCCCGCGGCCGCGTCCAGGCGGGCGCCGGCGTCGTGGTGGAGAACGACCCCAAGACGGCCTCATCGCGGCGCACCCTGCCCCTCGACGACGGCCTGGTCGCTGTCCTGCGCCGCGCGTCAGCCCGTTACGCCGCCGAACGCCTCGCTCTCGGAGCAGCGCACACCGACAGCGGGTATGTCGCCGTCAACGAGATCGGGGCGCCGTACACCCCGGACACCCTGACGCGAATGTGGCGCAAGCTGGCAAAGACGGCGAAGGTGCGGCCGATCCGCCTGCACGACGCTCGACGCTCATGCGGTACTGCGATGCATCTGCGTGGGGTGCCGCTCGCGGTGATCGCGAAGTGGCTCGGACATGCCGACGCCGAGACCACAGCCCGCATCTACGCGCACTCGCAGGACGATGCCCTGACGGCAGCGGGTCAGACGCTGGGAGAGATCGTTACGAGCAGTTCCATCCGGGTTGTGACAACCTCGTGACACACAGGCCAGGAAGCGGGCCGAATGCGGTGTCCGGACTGTGCGTCACTGCAGGTCAAGCCTCTCTTTTGAGAGTGCCCCCGGCAGGATTCGAACCTGCGGCCTTCTGCTCCGGAGGCAGACGCTCTATCCCCTGAGCTACGGGGGCGCGAGCTGAACAGCTGCGCCGTTGGGCTCCGATAGCGTAGCGCATGCCGGCAGTGGAAACGGATTCGGTTCGTGAAGAGCCCAGACCATAGGATGGTTCCCCGTGACCCCCGCCGATCTGGCCGAGCTGCTCAAGGCCACCGCTGCCGCGGTGCTGGCCGAGCACGGCCTCGACGCCGCCGCGCTGCCCGCCACCGTCACCGTCGAGCGTCCGCGTAACCCCGAGCACGGTGATTACGCGACCAACCTCGCGCTGCAACTCGGCAAGAAGGTCGGCGTCAACCCCCGCGAGCTGGCCGGCTGGCTGGCCGCCGCGCTGGCCGACAAGGACGGCATCGCCGCGGCCGAGGTCGCCGGTCCGGGCTTTGTGAACCTGCGCATCGAGGCGTCCGCGCAGAACGTGATCGTCGGCGACGTGATCGCCGCGGCCGCCGGCTACGGGCACTCCGCGGTCCTCGGCGGCCAGAAGGTGAACCTGGAGTTCGTCTCGGCCAACCCGACCGGCCCGATCCACATCGGTGGCACCCGCTGGGCCGCCGTCGGTGACGCGCTCGGCCGGCTGCTGAGCACGCAGGGCGCCGAGGTGGTGCGCGAGTACTACTTCAACGACCACGGCGCGCAGATCGACCGCTTCACCAACTCGCTGATCGCGGCTGCCAAGGGTGAGCCGACCCCCGAGGACGGATACGCCGGTACCTACATCGCCGACATCGCCGCGCAGGTCCTGGCCAACGAACCCGGGGCGCTGACACTGCCCGAGGCCGAGATGCGGGAGACGTTCCGGTCGATCGGGGTGAACCTGATGTTCGACCACATCAAGGAATCGCTGCACGAGTTCGGCACCGACTTCGACGTCTACACCCACGAAGACTCGATGCACACGTCCGGCCGTGTCGAGCAGGCCATCGCCAAGTTGCGCGAGACCGGCAGCATCTACGAGAAGGACGGTGCGGTCTGGCTGCGCACCACCGACTTCGGTGACGACAAGGACCGCGTCGTCATCAAGAGTGACGGCCAGCCCGCCTACATCGCCGGTGATCTCGCGTATTTCCTGGACAAGCGCAAGCGCGGCTTCGACCTGTGCATCTACATGCTCGGCGCCGACCATCACGGCTACATCGCCCGGCTCAAGGCGGCCGCGGCGGCTCTGGGTGACGACCCCGACACTGTCGAGGTGCTCATCGGCCAGATGGTCAACCTGCTCCGCGACGGGCAGCCGGTCCGGATGAGTAAGCGCGCGGGCACCGTGATCACGCTCGACGACCTGGTCGACGCCATCGGGGTCGACGCGGCGCGCTACGCGCTGATCCGCAGCTCGGTGGACACCCCGATCGACATCGACCTGGAGCTGTGGTCCTCGGCGTCCAACGAGAACCCGGTCTACTACGTGCAGTACGCGCACGCCCGCCTCTCGGCATTGGCCCGCAACGCCGCCGAACTGGGCGTCGTCGCCGACACCGCACACCTGGACCTGCTCACCCACGACAAGGAGGGCACGCTGATCCGCAACATCGGCGAGTTCCCCCGGGTACTCAGGACCGCGGCGAATCTGCGTGAACCGCACCGTGTTTCGCGTTACCTGGAGGATCTGGCCGGGGATTACCACCGGTTCTACGACTCGTGCCGGGTGCTGCCCCAGGGCGACGAGGCCCCCGGCGAGCTGCACGCGGCGCGGCTGGCGCTGTGCGCGGCGACCCGCCAGGTCATCGCCAACGGACTGGCCATCCTGGGCGTCAGCGCCCCGGAGCGGATGTGATCGCCCATCCGGCCGGTCCGCGCCACGCCGACGAGGTGCATCCCGTGGCGACACCGGACCGCCCCGAGCAGCCTGCCGACGTTCTCCGGCTGGCGCCGAATGTGTGGCCGCAGCACGCCGTTCGCGGCGACGACGGTGTCGTATCGATCGCCGGAGTGCCGGTCACCGAGATCGCCGCGGAGTTCGGCACCCCGGTATTCATCATCGACGAGGACGATTTCCGGTCCAGGTGCCGGGAGATCTCTGCCGCATTCGGCGGCGGCGAGTACGTGCACTACGCCGCGAAATCGTTCCTGTGCACCGAGGTGGCGCGCTGGATCGACGAGGAAGGCCTTTCACTCGACGTCGCCAGCGGCGGTGAACTGGCGGTCGCGCTGCACGCCGGTTTCCCGCCCGGCCGGATCGCCCTGCACGGCAACAACAAATCGGTCGCCGAGCTGACGGCCGCCGTCGAACACGGTGTCGGTCACGTGGTGGTCGACTCCATGATCGAGATCGACCGGCTCGACCGGATCGCCGGCGAAGCCGGTGTGGTCCAGGACGTGCTCGTCCGGGTCACCGTCGGTGTCGAGGCCCACACCCACGAGTTCATCTCCACCGCGCACGAGGACCAGAAGTTCGGGCTGTCGCTGGCCAGCGGCGCGGCGATGGCCGCGGTGCGCCGCGTGTTCGAGACCGACAATCTGCGCCTGGTCGGCCTGCACAGCCACATCGGTTCCCAGATCTTCGACGTCGCCGGCTTCGAGGTGGCCGCGCACCGGGTGATCGGGCTGCTGCGCGACGTGGTGGCCGAGTTCGGTGTGGAGAAGACCTCGCAGATGTCGATCGTCGACCTCGGCGGGGGACTTGGCATCTCCTATCTGCCGCAGGACAATCCGCCGCCAATGGGTGAGCTCGCCGACAAGCTGCTCACGATCGTGCGCAACGAGTCCGCCGCCGTCGGGCTGCCCGCCCCGCGGCTGGTGGTGGAGCCCGGTCGTGCCATCGCGGGCCCGGGAACCATCACCCTTTACGAGGTCGGCACCGTCAAGGACGTGGCGGTGTCCGCGGACAAGAATCGGCGCTATGTCAGCGTCGACGGTGGGATGAGCGACAACATCAGAACCTCGCTCTACGGCGCCGAGTACGACGTCAGGCTGGTGTCGCGCAACAGCGCCTCGGCGCCGACCCTGTCTCGGGTGGTCGGCAAACACTGTGAGAGCGGCGACATCGTGGTGCGTGACGCGTGGTTGTCCGACGACGTGGCGCCGGGGGACCTGCTCGGCGTCGCGGCCACCGGCGCATACTGCTATTCGATGTCGAGCCGCTACAACCTGATCGGCCGGCCGGCCGTGGTGGCCGTGCGCGACGGGCGGGCACGCCTGATCCTGCGCCGGGAGACGGTCGAGGACCTCTTGAGTCTGGAAGTGAGTGAGGTGAAGCGGTGAGTGACGAGATCGGCGTAGCCGTACTGGGGCTCGGCAACGTGGGCAGCGAAGTGGTGCGCATCATCAGCGAGAGCGCCGCCGACCTGACCGCGCGCATCGGGGCGCCGCTGGCGGTCCGGGGGATCGGGGTGCGGCGCGTCGACGCCGACCGCGGCGTGCCGGTGGAGATGCTGACCGACAACATCGACGAACTCGTCTCGCGCGACGACGTCGACATCGTCGTCGAGCTGATGGGCCCGGTCGAGCCCGCGCGCAAGGCCATCCTCGCCGCGCTCGAACAGGGCAAGTCCGTGGTCACCGCCAACAAGGCGCTGATGGCGGTGGCCGCCGGTGAGCTGGCCCAGGCCGCCGAGCACGCACACGTCGACCTGTACTTCGAGGCGGCCGTGGCCGGTGCCATCCCGGTGATCCGCCCGCTGACCCAGTCGCTGGCCGGCGACACCGTGCTGCGGGTGGCCGGCATCGTCAACGGCACCACCAACTACATCCTGTCCGAGATGGACAGCACCGGCGCCGACTACGCCTCCGCACTCGCCGACGCGTCCGCGCTCGGGTACGCCGAGGCCGATCCGACCGCCGACGTGGAGGGCTACGACGCGGCGGCCAAGGCCGCGATCCTGGCGTCGATCGCGTTCCACACCCGGGTCAGCGCCGACGACGTCCACCGCGAGGGCATCACCAAGGTCACCTCGGCCGATTTCGCCTCCGCACGCGCGCTGGGCTGCACGATCAAGCTGCTCGCCATTTGCGAGCGGCTCACCACCGATGATGGGCAACAACGGGTTTCGGCGCGGGTGTACCCGGCGCTGGTGCCGCTGGAGCATCCGCTGGCTTCCGTCAACGGCGCGTTCAACGCGGTCGTCGTCGAAGCCGAGGCCGCCGGGCGGCTGATGTTCTACGGTCAGGGCGCCGGTGGCGCGCCGACCGCGTCGGCGGTGCTCGGCGATCTGGTGATGGCCGCGCGCAACCGGGTGCAGGGCGGTCGCGGCCCGCGCGAATCCAAATACGCCAAGCTGCCGGTCGCGCCCATCGGGCTGATCCCGACGCGCTACTACGTCAACATGAACGTCGCCGACCGTCCGGGCGTGCTGTCCGCCGTCGCGGCCGAGTTCAGCAAGCGCGAGGTCAGCATCGCCGAGGTGCGTCAGGAAGGCATGGTCGACCAGGGCGGTCAGCGCTGCGGCGCCCGCATCGTCGTGGTCACCCACCAGGCCGCCGATGCGGCCCTGTCCGAGACCGTCGAGGCCCTCGCCGATCTCGAGGTTGTCCAGAGCATCAACAGCGTCCTGCGGATGGAAGGGACCACAGAGTGAGTACCACCCGAGCCGTGCATCAGCCCTGGCCCGGTCTGATCGAGGCATACCGGGACCGGCTGCCCATCGAGGACAGCTGGACCACCATCACGCTGCGCGAGGGCGGCACCCCGCTGTTGCCGGCGCCTCGGCTGTCCGAATACACCGGCTGCACCGTGCATTTGAAGGTCGAGGGGCTCAACCCGACCGGCTCGTTCAAAGACCGTGGCATGACGATGGCCGTCACCGAGGCGGTCTCGCGCGGGCAGCAGGCGGTGCTGTGCGCGTCGACCGGCAACACCTCCGCCTCGGCCGCCGCCTACGCAGCCCGCGCCGGGATCACATGCGCGGTGCTGGTGCCGCAGGGCAAGATCGCGATGGGCAAGCTGGCCCAGGCGGTCATGCACGGCGCCAAGATCATCCAGATCGACGGCAACTTCGACGACTGCCTTGAGCTGGCCCGCAAGCTCACTGCGGACTTCCCGACGGTCTCACTTGTCAACTCGGTCAACCCGTTCCGCATCGAGGGCCAGAAGACCGCGGCGTTCGAGATCGTCGACGCGCTCGGTGACGCCCCGGACGTGCATGCGCTTCCGGTCGGCAACGCCGGCAACATCACCGCCTACTGGAAGGGCTACACCGAGTATCACCGCGACGGTCTTGCCACGAGGCTGCCCCGCATGCTGGGCACCCAGGCGGCCGGGGCCGCGCCGCTGGTGCTCGGTGAGCCGGTGAGCGATCCCGAGACCATCGCGACCGCGATCCGGATCGGTTCGCCCGCGTCGTGGACTTCGGCAGTGGAGGCGCAGCAGCAGTCCGACGGGCGCTTCCTGGCCGCCACCGACGAGGAGATCCTCGCCGCCTACCATCTGGTCGCCCGTGCCGAAGGGGTGTTCGTCGAACCGGCGTCGGCGGCCAGCATCGCCGGCCTGCTGAAGTCCATCGAAGACGGCTGGGTCGCCAAGGGTTCCACTGTCGTTTGCACCGTCACCGGCAACGGACTCAAAGACCCCGACACCGCGCTCAAAGGCATGCCCGCGGTCATCCCCGTGCCCGTCGACCCGGTCGCGGTCGTCGCCAAGCTCGGTCTGGTTTAGGACCCGTTGACCGTGACCCGCACCCTGCCGCCCGGTCTGGCGGCCACCGCCGTGGTGGCCGCCTCCAGCGCCAATCTCGGACCCGGCTTCGACAGCATGGGGCTGGCGCTCAGCCTCTACGACGAAATCGTCATCGAGACAACAGAATCAGGTCTTGTCGTCGAGGTCGAGGGGGAAGGCGCGGGCCAGGTTCCGCTGGACGCATCGCATCTGGTGGTGCGTGCCATTGAGCGTGGCCTGCGTGAGACCGGAATGGCCGCACCCGGTTTGATCGTGCGGTGCCGCAACGACATTCCGCACTCTCGCGGACTGGGCTCCTCGGCCGCGGCAGTCGTCGGCGGACTGGCGGCTGCCAACGGCCTTGCCGTGCAATCCGATTCCGATCCGATGTCGCCGGAGCGGTTGGTGCAGGTGTCCTCGGAGTTCGAAGGGCACCCGGACAACGCCGCCGCCGCGGTGCTCGGTGGCGCGGTGGTGTCCTGGACCGAAGCCGGGGACGGAGAGCCGCGGTACGCCGCTGCGCCGATCCGGCTGCACCCCGACATCACGGTGTTCGCGGCCATTCCGCAGGTGCGCTCGTCCACGGCGGAGACGCGGGTGCTGCTGCCTGAGCAGGTCTCCCACACAGACGCCCGGTTCAACCTCAGCCGCGTCGCGCTGCTGGTCGTCGCGCTCACCGAACGGCCCGATCTGTTGATGGCGGCCACCGAGGATGTGCTCCACCAGCCGCAGCGTGCCCCCGCGATGCCGGCGTCGGCGGAATACCTCGCCGTCCTGCGGCGTTGTGGGGTGGCAGCAGTGCTGTCCGGGGCAGGCCCCACAGTGTTGGCACTCAGCACCGATCCCGAATTGCCCGCACAGGCTCTCCAGTACGGTGCGGACAACGGGTTCACGGTGAAGAAGATGTCCGTCGGAGCGGGAGTGACATGGACCTCCGGCGTGGCGGCGCGCAGCTAGATCGACGCGCTTATCGGGAGTAACAGAAGCAACATGCGAATCATGATGTTTCTTGCGTCCATGCCGGATGCGGGTTATTGTCGGTTTCGTCCAGAAATCGCAGCGTCTTCACCTGCGCCGACACTAGGACGACTCTTCTTTCAGGTGTTCAATTTTGTGGACTGACGGCTCGCTGTATCGCGGCGAGACCTGGCGATCACCGTTGCGGTGGCAATGGTGTGACCTCGGCGTTCAGCGGATCAGCTGAGCGCACTGAACCCTCGCGTGACCTGATCAGCGAGGGAAGAAAGGAAATCCGTGACTGATACGGACCTCATCACGGCTGGCGGCTCCGACAGCGGCGAGCTGCCTGGCACCGTGAGCGCAGACATTTCGTCACCCGCCGATGCAGGAGCGCCCGCTGCGGCGCCCGCCGCGGGTGATGCGCAGGCGGCCGCACCGGCCCGGCGCGGCGCTCTGACCAGCATGGTGCTGCCCGAACTGCGCGCTCTCGCCAAGGAGATCGGCGTCGAAGGCGCCTCCGGCATGCGCAAGAGCGAACTGATCGCGGCCATTCGTGAACGCCGCGGCGAAGCCAAGGACAAGCCGCAGGCCAAGAACGGCACCGCCGAGCAGCCGCCCGCCGCCGACACTGCCGTGCCGATTCAGCCCGCCGAACAGCCGGCGGACGAAGGCGCCTCCCAGGAGAACGCCGACGGGCAGCCCCAGACCCGCCGCCGCGAGCGTCGCGGGTCCTCGCGTGAGCAGGGCGGCCCCCGGGCCGGCGGGCAAACCGGCGAACAGGCCGATGACGACGCAGCCGAGCAGAACAAGCAGGACCGGACCGACGCCGGTCAGCCGGAGTCCGGTCAGGCCGAGGGCCGTAAGAAAGCCCAACAGGACCAGCAGGGTGGCCGCGAAGGCCGCGACGGCAGGGACAACCAGAACGCCGGTCAGGGCAGGGGCCAGGGCGGCGGTCAGACCGCGAAGTCCGATTCGGAGGCGGACACCCGCGCCGACGGCGGCGACCAGCAGGGCGGTCAGAATCGTGGCCGCTCGACCGACACCAGCGACGACGACGGCGACGGCCGTCAGGGGCGGCGTGGTCGCCGGTTCCGCGACCGCCGGCGGCGCGAGCGCGGTGGCGACGGGGGTGGCGGCGGTGACCGCGAGACCGAACTGCGCGAAGACGACGTCGTGCAGCCCGTCGCCGGCATCCTCGACGTGCTCGATAACTACGCGTTCGTCCGCACCTCGGGATATCTGGCCGGGCCGAACGATGTGTACGTCTCGATGAACATGGTCCGCAAGAACGGCCTGCGCCGCGGCGACGCCGTGACCGGTGCCGTTCGCGTCCCCCGTGACAACGACGGCGGCGACAAGAATCCGCGGCAGAAATTCAACCCGCTGGTTCGCCTCGACACCGTCAACGGCAAGCCCGTGGAGGAGGCCAAGAAGCGGCCCGAGTTCACCAAGCTCACCCCGCTGTACCCGAACCAGCGGCTGCGCCTGGAGACCAGCTCCGACAAGCTGACCACCCGCGTGATCGACCTGATCATGCCGATCGGCAAGGGCCAGCGCGCCCTGATCGTGTCTCCGCCGAAGGCCGGTAAGACCACGATCATGCAGGACATCGCCAACGCGATCACCCGCAACAACCCCGAATGCCACCTCATGGTCGTGCTCGTCGACGAGCGTCCCGAGGAGGTGACCGACATGCAGCGTTCGGTCAAGGGCGAGGTCATCGCGTCCACCTTCGACCGGCCGCCCTCAGATCACACGCAGGCCGCCGAGCTGGCGATCGAGCGGGCCAAGCGCCTGGTCGAACAGGGCAAGGACGTCGTGGTGCTGCTGGACTCGATCACCCGGCTGGGCCGCGCGTACAACAACGCGTCGCCGGCGTCGGGCCGCATCCTGTCCGGTGGTGTGGACTCCACCGCCCTGTATCCGCCGAAGCGGTTCCTCGGCGCGGCGCGCAACATCGAAGAGGGCGGCTCGCTGACGATCATCGCCACGGCCATGGTCGAGACCGGCTCGACCGGTGACACGGTGATTTTCGAAGAGTTCAAGGGCACCGGTAACGCCGAGCTCAAGCTTGACCGCAAGATCGCCGAGCGCCGGGTGTTCCCGGCGGTGGACGTCAACCCGTCGGGCACCCGCAAGGACGAGCTGCTGCTCTCGCCCGATGAGTTCGCCATCGTGCACAAGCTCCGCCGCGTGCTGTCCGGGCTCGATCCGCATCAGGCCATCGATCTGCTGATGAGCCAGCTGCGTAAGACCAAGAACAACTACGAGTTCCTGGTCCAGGTGTCGAAGAACACCCCCGGCGGCGCCGACAACGACTAAGTGGTGCGGTGTGGTCGCCCGTGCCGAGCACGGCCGGCCACACCGGGCCTCACAGGTAGGGGTCGGTGATCTCGCGCAGCGATAGAAGCGCTGTGCGCATCGCATCGAAAGCCTTGTCGCCCAGGTGCTTCCGCCATTCTTGCTCGATGCGTGCCACCTCCGCTCCGGCCCGCCGGCACAGCTCGGCCCCCTTGTCGGTCAGTGTCACCACACGCGCCCGGGCGTCCGAGGGATCCGGCAGGCGCGTGACGTACCCTGCACGCTCGAGTTGGTCGATCAGCGCACCCGCGGTCTGCTTGGTCACCCGGGCCTGTTCAGCCAGGTCGGTCAGCCGCATCCCGGCCGGGTCCAGCCGCTGCAGCAGCCGTGACTGCGCAACCGTCACGTCGTCCACCCCCGACCGGGCCAGCGCGGCCATCACCCGACTCTGAACCTCGCGGTGGGCGATGTACATCAGCACCGCGGTGCCGGGCTGGGAATCCATGCGTTGACTTTAGTGCGAGATACTGACTAAATTCGTCAGTGAAACTGACTAAAAACCACCTCGGGGGTGACCGTGGACAGCAACGCCGTCTGGCATCACATCGACACGGAGCGGTCCGAGCTCGCCGACCTCCTCGACGAGATCGACGCCGGCGACCCGGCGCTCTGGGACTCGCCGTCGCTGTGCGCCGGCTGGACCGTCCGCAACGTCGCCGCCCATCTCACGCATTCGACGATCAGCACCCCGCGCATGCTCGTGGAGGCCGCGCGCAGTGGCTTCCGCTTCAACGCCGTGGTGAACCGGATGGCGGTCACCGACGCCAGGGCGCCCGCCGAGATCGCGGCGAATCTGCGTGCCGTCGTCGGCAGCCGGCGCCACCCGCCTGGAACCACCGCGCTCGAACCGTTGATCGACGTGCTGGTCCACACCCAGGACATCTGCATTCCGCTCGGCGTCGACCGGCCCATGCCCGTCGATGCCGCGGCCGCGGCCGCCGAACGTGTCTGGGCGACGGGCTTTCCGTTCCACGCCCGCCGCCGGCTGGCCGGAACCCGCCTGGTCGCCACCGATGCCGACTTCGTCGCCGGCGACGGCCGCGAGGTTGCGGCGCCGATCAGTGCCCTACTCCTGCTGATGACCGGACGTCAGACCGCCCAGCAACTCGGCTAGCTCAGCTCCCGGCTGGATCGCTGCGCAGGGCCGCAACCAGGTAGCGGCGGGCATGCCGCAGCACCGATTCGCGATTGTCGACGTCGCACTTCTCGCCCGGGACCGTGGCCAGGCTCATCATGATCCGGGCAATCCACTCGGCGGCCTCGGCGCGATCGGTGCCCGGGTGGATCTCACCGCGCTCGACAGCGGCCTGCACGTAGGGCTCCCAGAACGCCGCGATCTCGGGGATGAGTCCCCGCACGCCCAGTCCGACGCATGCGGTGAAAGCCTCCGGCTCCTCCTGGCGCAGCTTGAGCACCAGCGCTCCGGGCGCCTCGGATTCCCTGCGCGCCAGTTCCACCCCCGCCGCGATCTGCTCGTCGAGTCCGGTCAGCGTGTCGAGGCGGGTGCGGGACTCGGTCCAGAACGCGTCGTTGAGGCGGACGATCGCGGCGCCGAGAAGTTCGTTCTTGTCGGGGAAGTGGCGGTAGAGCCATCCGCGGCTGACGCCGGCCACCTCGGCGACCTCGGAAACGGTGGTCGCGCGAATCCCCTTGGCAATCAGGCACTGTTCGGCCGCATCGATCAACCGGTCCCGGACCGGCCTGATCTCGGGCTTAGCCCCCGAATTCGGCACTGGATTCGCTACGGCGGCGGCGTTCATCAACATATCTTCGCAAATGAACGGGGCGGGACGGCTGAGGTACGCTTCGTCCGGCCGGAACAGTAGACAGTTTTCTTGATCTGTTCATTTGGAGGTGGACCGGGTTTGGCCGAGACAGTGCAGCAGCTGCTGCGGGAACGCGCGGACAGCGACGCCGTCGCGGTCACCTACGAGGGACGCACCTGGACCTGGCGGGAGCACCTCGACGAGGCCGCTGCCCAAGCGGCGGCCCTGATCGGCGCGGCAGACCCCGATCGGCCCCTGCATGTCGGGGTGCTGCTCGGCAACACTCCGGACATGCTCACCGCGATGGCCGCGGCCGGGCTGGGCGGCTACGTGCTGTGCGGGATCAACAACACGCGCCGCGGCGAAGCGCTCGCCCGCGACATCCACCGGGCCGACTGCCAGTTCTTGATCACCGACGGCGATCACCGGAACCTGCTCGACGGCCTCGACCTCACCGGGGTGCGGGTGCTCGAGGTCGGCACCCCGGCATGGAAGGAGCTCACCGTCGCGGCCGGACCTCTGACGCCGCACCGAGAGGTCGCCGCGACCGACACATTCATGCTGATCTTCACCTCGGGCACCAGCGGGGACCCCAAGGCCGTGAAGATGATGCAGGCGATGGTGGTGCTGGCCGGCGCGGCGCTGGTGGGCCGCTACCAGCTCACCTCCGACGACGTCTGCTACCTGTCGATGCCGCTGTTCCACAGCAACGCGGTGCTGGCCGGCTGGGCCGTCGCGGTCAACTCCGGCGCCGCGATGGCTCCCGCGCACTTCAGCGCGTCGCGCTTCGTCGACGACATCCGCCGCTACGGCGCCACTTACATGAACTACGTCGGCAAACCGCTGGCCTACATCCTGGCCGCTCCCGAGCGGCCCGACGACATCGACAACCCGCTCCGGGTGGCGTTCGGTAACGAGGCCACCGACCGCGACATCGCCGAGTTCTCCCGCCGTTTCGGGTGCGACGTGTGGGACGGCTTCGGATCCACCGAGAACGCGGTCACCGTGACCCGCGAGGAAGGCTGTCCGCCCGGCTCCATCGGCAAGGGCTTTCCCGGCGTCGCCATCTACAACTCCGCAACCCTCACCGAGTGCGCAGTCGCCGAGTTCGACGAGCACGGCGCGCTGCGCAACGCCGACGACGCGATCGGGGAGCTGGTCAACACCCAGGGCGCCGGGATGTTCGCCGGCTACTACAACGATCAGGACGCCACCGACGACCGGATGCGGCACGGCATGTTCTGGTCCGGCGATCTTGCCTACCGGGACGCCGACGGCTGGATCTACCTCGCCGGCCGCACCGCGGACTGGATGCGGGTGGACGGCGAGAACATGACCGCGGCCCCGATCGAGCGCATCCTGATCCGGCAACCGGCCATCAGCATGGTGGCGGTGTACCCGGTGCCCGACGAGTTCGTCGGCGACCAGGTGATGGCCGCGATCGTGCTGCAGGACGAGGCGAGGCTCACCCCCGACGAGTTCGCCCGGTTCCTGGCCGCCCAGCCCGACCTGTCACCGAAGGCGTGGCCCCGGCACGTGTGGATCGCCGACGAGCTGCCGAGCACGGCCACCAACAAGATCCTCAAACGCGAGCTCATCGCGATGGGGGTGCGGCCCGCGGGCCGGACACTGTGGCGGCGCGACGGCTCCGGCTACCGCAGGGTCGCCGACCAGGAATAGTCGACGCCGACCGCGCGTTTAGGCTGCTGGCGGTTGACCTGGCATAATCAGTGCCAGTCTGCCGGCTTCCGGCCGGGTGGACCGCCGACACCTCGGTTCCGGTTCACGCCGCAGCCTCCCAGAACGGGGAGGGCGACCCGGGGCCACGATCGAAGAGGAAACCATGAAATCGGGCATTCATCCTGACTACGTCGAGACCACCGTGCTGTGTGGTTGTGGGGCGACCTTCAACACCCGCAGCACCAAGCAGAGCGGCCAGATCACCGTCGAGGTCTGCTCGCAGTGCCACCCGTTCTACACCGGTAAGCAGAAGATCCTCGACAGCGGCGGTCGCGTCGCCCGCTTCGAGAAGCGCTACGGCAAGCGCACCAAGTAGCTGCCGCAACGGCGCCCGCTCTGCTGCATATGCGCAGGCCGGGCGCCGTTTCGCGCATCAAGGAGAGTCCAGACCGACCGCTGAGGAGGCGAGATGACCGAGACCGCGCCGGCGATCGAGGCGATCCTCGCCGAGCACGCCGAACTGGAGGCCCGCCTGGCCGAGCCCGAGTTGCACGCCGACCCGGGCGCCGCCCGCAAGGTGGGACGACGGTTCGCGCAGGTGTCGCCGATCGTGGCCACCTACCGCAAGCTCGACGCGGCCCGCGGTGACCTGGAGGCGGCCCGCGAACTCGCCGCCGACGACGCGTCTTTCGCCGCCGAGGTCGACGAACTCACCACCAAGGTGGCCGAGCTCGACAACCAGCTGACGGACCTGCTGGCGCCGCGCGACCCGCACGACGCCGACGACATCGTGCTGGAGGTCAAATCCGGCGAGGGCGGCGAGGAGTCTGCGCTGTTCGCCGCGGACCTGGCCCGGATGTACATCAGATACGCCGAGCGGCACGGTTGGACGGTCACGATGCTGGGGGAGACCACCTCCGATCTGGGCGGCTACAAGGACGCCACGTTGTCGATCGCGAGCAAGGGTGATTCCGCCGACGGTGTGTGGTCGCGGCTCAAGTTCGAAGGCGGCGTGCACCGGGTGCAACGGGTGCCCGTCACCGAGTCGCAGGGCAGGGTCCATACCTCGGCCGCCGGTGTCCTGGTCTATCCCGAGCCCGAGGAAGTCGAACAGGTCCAGATCGACGAGTCGGATCTGCGCATCGACGTGTACCGCAGCTCGGGCAAGGGCGGACAGGGCGTCAACACCACGGACTCGGCGGTGCGCATCACGCACCTTCCCACCGGCATCGTGGTGACGTGCCAGAACGAGCGGTCGCAGCTGCAGAACAAGGCGCGCGCGATGCAGGTGCTCGCGGCCCGTCTGCAGGCGCTGGCCGAGGAGCAGGCGCAGGCCGACGCTTCGGCCGACCGCGCCAGCCAGATCCGCACGGTGGACCGCAGCGAGCGCATCCGCACCTACAACTTCCCCGAGAACCGGATCGCCGACCACCGGATCAACTACAAAGCGCACAACCTCGACCAGGTTCTCGACGGCGACCTCGACCCGTTGTTTGATGCCCTCGCCGCCGCCGACAAGCAAGCCCGGTTGCAGAACACGTGAACGTAGCCGACTGGCCGGTGACGATGCGTCAGTTGATCGACGACGCCGCCGACGTGCTGGCCGCAGCCGGGGTCGGGTCGCCGCGGGTCGACGCCGAGCTGCTGGCAGCCCACGTGGCAGGCATCGACCGGGGTCGCCTCAGATTCACAGAGCCCGACGACGCGTTCGCCGCGCGGTTCCGTGAACTGGTGGCCAGGCGCGCTGATCGCATACCGCTGCAACACCTCACCGGCGTCGCCGCGTTCGGATCCGTCACCGTGCAGGTCGGGCCCGGCGTGTTCATACCGCGCCCCGAAACCGAGGCTCTTCTGGAATGGGCGCTGGCGCAGCGGCTTCCGGCGCGGTCGCGGATCATCGATCTGTGCACCGGCTCCGGTGCGCTGGCACTGGCGCTGTCGGTGAACTTCCCAAAGGCCGAGGTGATCGCCGTCGACGACTCCGATTCCGCGCTGCAGTACGCGCACCGTAATGCCTCCGGCACGGCCGTTTCGGTGATCCGGGCCGACGTCACCGCCGAGGACACGCTGAGCGAGCTCGACGGCACGGTCGACCTGCTGGTCGCCAACCCGCCCTACATTCCCGTCGGTGTCGAGCTCGAACCTGAAGTGGCGCAACATGATCCAAACCATGCGTTGTTCGGCGGCGCGGACGGGATGTCCGTGATCGACCGCATCGTCGACGTGGCGGCACGACTGTTGCGGCCGGGCGGGCGATGCGGCATCGAACACGACGACACCACTTCCGGACTGACCGTCGCGGCGTTGTCCGCAACCGGGGCATTCACCGACGTCACGGCGCGACACGACCTCACCGGCCGGCCGCGTTTCGTGACCGCGGAACGGGCCGGGTGAGAGGCTGATCAACGTGAACCAGCGAGAAGCGGAGGCGGATCGCGTATGAGCGACGTGATCTTCGACTGCACCGATCCCGCGCAGCGAGAGGCCGGTATCGCGTCGGCGATCAGTGCGCTCAAGGGCGGTCGACTGGTCGTGATGCCCACCGACACCGTGTACGGCATAGGTGCCGACGCGTTCGACAGCGACGCGGTCGCGGCGCTGCTGGCGGCCAAAGGCCGTGGACGCAACATGCCCGTGCCCGTGCTCGTCGGCTCGTGGCACACCATCCAGGGCCTGGTCTATTCGGTTCCCAACAGCGCCAAGGAGCTGATCCGGGCGTTCTGGCCGGGTGCGTTGAGCCTGGTGGTGCACCAGGCCCCGTCGCTGCAGTGGGACCTCGGTGACGCGAACGGCACCGTGATGCTGCGGATGCCGCTTCATCCCGTCGCGATCGAACTGCTGCGCGCCGTCGGACCGATGGCCGTGTCCAGCGCCAACATCTCGGGCCATCCCCCCGCGGTCACCGCCGTGCAGGCCCGCGAGCAACTCGGCGATCGCGTCGAGGTCTACCTCGACGGAGGCCCTGCCGAACAGCAGGCGGCGTCGACGATCGTCGATCTCACCGGACCGCACCCGCGGGTGCTGCGGGAAGGCCCGGTGTCAGTGGACGCGATCGCCGGTGTGCTCGGCGTCGATGCAGCGACCCTGACCACCCCGCCGGATTGATCTGGAGTTCTGTGCAACTGGGTTCGGCGTCCGAGACGGTCGCGCTGGCAGGGGAGAGCCTCATGGCGCTCTCCGACCGCGGCGCGGGGGTGCCGCTGCGCGAACTCGCGCTGGTCGGTCTGACCGCCGCGATCATCACCTATCTGGCCACCGGCCTGGTACGGGTGCTCGCTACCCGCTGGGGTGCGGTGGCCTACCCCCGGGAACGCGACGTGCACCTGCAGCCCGTCCCGAGGATGGGCGGCTTGGCGATGTACGTCGGCGTCGTCGCGGCCGTGCTGCTGGCGTCGCAGCTACCGGCGCTCACCCGTGGCTTCGTGTACTCGTCGGGGATGCCTGCGGTCGTGGTCGCGGGCGGGCTGATCATGGTGGTCGGACTCATCGACGACCGCTGGGGCCTCGACGCGCTGACGAAGTTCGCCGGCCAGATCACCGCCGCCAGCGTGATGGTGACCATGGGTGTGGCCTGGAGCGTGCTCTACATCCCGATCGGCGGGGTCGGCACCATCGTGCTCGACCAGGTGGCGTCCATCCTGCTGACGCTCGCGTTCACCGTTGCCCTCGTCAACGCGATGAACTTCGTCGACGGCCTCGACGGGTTGGCGGCCGGTCTCGGCCTGATCACCGCATCCGCGATCTGCATGTTCTCGGTCGGCCTGCTTCGCGACCACGGCGGCGATGTGCTGTTCTACCCGCCCGCGGTGATCTCCGTCGTGCTCGCCGGCGCCTGCCTGGGATTCCTGCCGCACAACTTCCACAAGGCGCGGATCTTCATGGGTGACTCCGGATCCATGCTGATCGGCTTGATGCTGGCGGCCGCGTCCACCACGGCCGCGGGCCCGATCTCGCAGACCGCCTACGGCGCGCGGGACGTCTTCGCGCTGCTCTCTCCGTTCCTACTGGTGGTGGCCGTGGTGTTCGTGCCCGCCCTGGACATGCTGCTGGCCATCATCCGGCGCACCCGCAAGGGGTTGAGCCCGTTCAGTCCCGACAAGATGCACCTGCACCATCGGCTGCTGGAGATCGGTCACTCGCACCGCCGGGTGGTGCTGCTCATCTACCTGTGGGTCGGTATCGCCGCGCTGGGCGCCGCCAGCACGATCTTCTTCGATCCGCGGCACACCGGAGCGGTGATGGCGGGTGCGGTCGTGGTCGCGATCGTCGTGACGCTGATCCCGTTGCTGGGCCGCCGAAACGGTGCGCCGGACGAGGTGTACGACAAAAAGTAGTAGGCCCTCTTTTGTGGCCCTCACCATGTGTTAGGGTTCAATAAGAACCCGAAAAAAGACCTCGCGGGTTGCCGGCCTCCGGGCGGTTCGATGGCATCGATCAGAGCATCGGCCGGGCTGGCGCAATGACCACATTTGGACCGAAACAGGGAGCAACCCCTTGGGTGATTCCAGCGCGCCCGACGCCCTCCGTTACGCTACGGGCGCCACGCACAGGACGCTCGGGAAGTTCCCATCGATGCTTGATGACCGCCGGATTGAGGTGAAGCAGTGACGACGCCAGCGCAAGATGCGCCGTTGGTGTTTCCGTCCGTTGCTTTCCGACCCGTGCGTCTGCTCATCGTGTGCGTCGCGCTGACCGCGGTTGCACTTCTGGCCTCAGGGTTCACCGGCAATATCCTCTTCGGCGCGTTCTTCGGCCTCGGCCTCGGCCTGGGGCTGGTCAACGCCCTGCTCGTGCGCCGGGCCGTGGAGTCCATCACCGCCGAGGAACACCCCTTGAAGAAGAAGATGGCGGTGAACTCGGCGACACGTCTACTCGTCATCACCGCCGTCGCGCTGACCGTCGCGTTCCTGTTCCGGGAACACGGCGGCATCGCCGTGCTCTTCGGCCTCGCGATCTTCCAGGCGCTGCTCGTGATGAGCACGAGCATCCCCGTCCTGAAAAAGATCCGCAGCGACGGGCTGAACGTGCTCGACACGGATTCGAAGGATTGATCTGACCTACATGAACAAGCTGGTCCAGTTGAACGGGAAAAGACGGGAAGCATGACCGAATCCATCCTCGCCGCGGAGGAAGGTGGCGCCGCCATTCACGTCGGGCACCACGTCCTGGTGTTCGAACTCTTCGGTATGACCTTCAACGGCGACACGATCCTGGCCACCGCCGTTTCGGCGCTGATTGTCATCGCGCTGGCGTTCTACCTCAAGTCAAAGGTCACCGCCACGGGTGTGCCGAGCGGCGTGCAATTGTTCTGGGAGGCCCTGACCGTCCAGATGCGTCAGCAGATCGAGAGCGCGATCGGGATGAAGGTGGCGCCGTTCGTGTTGCCGCTGGCGGTCACGATCTTCGTGTTCATCCTCGTCTCGAACTGGCTCGCCGTGCTGCCACTGCAGTACGGCGGCGCCGACGGCGCGGCGGCCGAGCTGTACAAGGCGCCGGCCTCGGACATCAACTTCGTGCTCGCGCTGGCGCTGTTCGTGTTCATCTGCTACCACGCCGCAGGTATCTGGCGCCGCGGCGTGATCGGACACCCGGTCAAGGTCGTCAAGGGCCACGTCGCGTTCCTTGCGCCGATCAACATCGTCGAGGAGCTCGCCAAGCCGATCTCGCTGGCCCTCCGACTTTTCGGCAACATCTTCGCGGGCGGCATCCTCGTGGCCCTCATCGCGATGTTCCCCTGGTACATCCAGTGGTTGCCGAACGCCGTCTGGAAGACCTTCGACTTGTTCGTCGGCCTGATCCAGGCATTCATCTTCTCGCTGTTGACGATCCTGTACTTCAGCCAGTCGATGGAGCTGGAACACGAAGACCACTGAGAGCACTGAGCTTCACTACCGCTAAGTCCCTACGAGCAACGATCACGAACTCTGGCGGCACCGCCCCCAGTTACCAAGGAGGATAAGAGAATGGAAATCGACCCCAACGCCATCATCACGGCTGGTGCGCTGATCGGCGGCGGTCTGATCATGGGCGGCGGCGCGATCGGTGCCGGTATCGGTGACGGTATCGCCGGTAACGCCCTGATCGCCGGTATCGCTCGCCAGCCTGAGGCTCAGGGCCGGCTGTTCACGCCGTTCTTCATCACGGTTGGTCTGGTCGAGGCGGCCTACTTCATCAACCTGGCCTTCATGGCGCTGTTCGTCTTCGCCACTCCGGGCCTGCAGTAATCCACCGGCATGGGTGAGCTCACCACATCTCTCGTCGCCGCCGAAGAGGGCGGAGGGACCAGTAACTTCCTGATCCCCAACGGCACGTTCTTCGCCGTCCTGCTCATCTTCCTGATCACGCTCGGCGTGATCTCGAAATGGGTTGTGCCGCCGATCAGCAAGGTCTTGGCCGAGCGTGAGGCGATGCTGGCCAAGACCGCTGCCGACAACCGCAAGTCGGCCGAACAGGTCGCGGCGGCGCAGGCGGACTACGACAAGACAATGGCCGACGCCCGCAGCGAGGCTTCGTCGATCCGCGATGAGGCCCGTGTCTCGGGCCGCCAGGTGGTCGACGAGAAGCGGGCAGCGGCCAGTGGCGAGGTCGCCGAGACGGTGCAGTCCGCGGACGAGCAGTTGTCGCAACAGGGTTCGGCCGCCCGGTCGGATTTGCAGTCCTCCGTCGACGGCCTGTCCGCGACGCTGGCCAGTCGGATCCTGGGCGTCGACGTGAATTCAGGTGGGAGTCGTTAGATGTCGATCTTCATCGGACAGCTGATCGGCTTTGCCGTCATCGTGTTCATCATCGTCAAGTGGGTCGTGCCGCCCGTGAAGGGGCTGATGCAACGGCAGCAGGAGGCTGTGCGGGCCGCCCTGGCCGAGAGTGCTGAAGCGAGCAAGAAGCTCGCCGACGCCGACGCGATGCACGCCAAGGCGGTCGAGGACGCGAAGGCGGCAGGGGCCAAGGTCACCGAAGAAGCGCGGCAGGATTCCGAGCGGATCGCCGCTCAGCTTGCCGAGCAGGCCGACGCTGAAGCCGAGCGGATCAAAGCCCAAGGCGCCCAGCAGGTTCAGCTGATGCGCCAGCAGCTCATCCGGCAGCTGCGCACCGGACTCGGTGCGGAGTCCGTCGAGAAGGCCACCGAGATCGTCCGCAACTATGTGTCCGATCCGGCCGCGCAGTCCTCGACGGTCGACCGCTTCCTCGACGATCTGGATGCGATGGCTCCGTCATCGACGGTGCTCGAGGCGGGTGCGTCGCTCAATCTGCGCGCCGCCAGCCGCGAGGCGCTCGCCGAAGTGGTCAAGAAGTTCGAGTCGCTGTCGGAGAATGCCGACTCCGGCGCTCTGACCGCGTTGGCCGACAACCTGGCCGCGGTGGCCAAGGTGCTCCTCGACGAGCCCACACTCACCAAGTACCTCGCCGAACCGGCCGACGATGCCACCGCCAAGGAGCAGCTCGTCGAGCGGTTGTTCGGCGGCAAGGTCGACGATGCCACGCTGGATCTGCTCAAGACCGCCGTCGCGCAACGCTGGTCCAGCGAAGCGAACCTGGTCGACGCGATCGAGCATGTCGCCCGGCTGGCGCTGCTGGTCCGCGCAGAGCGTGACGGTCAGAGCGAAGAGGTTGAGGACCAGCTGTTCCGGTTCGGCCGGGTGCTCGACTCGCAGCCGCAGCTGAGCAGGCTGTTGGCCGACACCACGGTGCCTGCCGACAAGCGTGTCAACCTGCTGAACAAGGTCCTCGACAGCAGCGACGGTGTCAACGACACCACCAGGGCGCTATTGACGCAGACCGTCGACCTGATTCGCGGTGAATCCGCCGACGACGCGGTCAACGACCTCGCCGAGCTCGCGGTGTCCCGGCGTGGCGAGGCCGTCGCCCAGGTCACCGCAGCGGCCGACCTCACCGACGCGCAGCGCAACCGGTTGACCGAGGTGCTGAGCCGGATCTACGGACGCCCGATGTCGGTTCAGCTCGACATCGACCCCGAGGTTCTCGGCGGGCTCCTGATCACGGTCGGTGACGAGGTCATCGACGGTTCCATCTCCTCGCGGTTGGCCGCGGCCCGCACCGGGCTGCCGGACTGACCGCCCCAGAACTCGAGCAGTAACAAACACGAAGGCAGGAACGAAAAGCCATGGCAGAGTTGACAATCTCGGCTTCTGACATCGAAGGGGCGATCGAGGACTACGTCTCCTCCTTCACCGCAGAGTCCGACCGTGAAGAGATCGGCACCGTTATCGACGCCGGCGACGGTATCGCCCACGTCGAGGGTCTGCCCTCGGTGATGACGCAGGAGCTGCTGGAGTTCCCCGGTGGCGTCCTGGGCGTCGCGCTGAACTTGGACGAGCACAGCGTGGGCGCGGTGATCCTGGGTGACTTCGAGAAGATCGAAGAAGGCCAGCAGGTCAAGCGCACCGGCGAGGTGTTGTCGGTGCCGGTCGGTGACGCGTTCCTCGGCCGCGTGGTGAACCCGCTGGGGCAGCCGATCGACGGTCAGGGCGACATCGAGTCCGACACCCGGCGCGCACTGGAACTGCAGGCTCCGTCGGTGGTTCAGCGCCAGGGCGTGTCCGAGCCGCTGCAGACCGGTATCAAGGCCATCGACGCGATGACCCCGATCGGGCGCGGCCAGCGCCAGCTGATCATCGGCGACCGCAAGACCGGCAAGACCGCCGTCTGTGTCGACACCATCCTCAACCAGCGTGAGGCGTGGGAGACCGGCGATCCCAAGCAGCAGGTGCGCTGCGTCTACGTCGCCGTCGGCCAGAAGGGCACCACGATCGCGTCGGTGAAGCGCGCCCTCGAAGAGGGCGGCGCGATGGAGTACACCACCATCGTCGCGGCCCCCGCTTCCGACGCCGCCGGCTTCAAATGGCTTGCGCCCTACACGGGTTCGGCCATCGGCCAGCACTGGATGTACGACGGCAAGCACGTCCTGATCGTCTTCGACGACCTGTCCAAGCAGGCCGACGCCTACCGCGCAATCTCGCTGCTTCTGCGTCGTCCGCCGGGCCGCGAGGCGTTCCCCGGTGACGTGTTCTACCTGCACTCCCGGCTGCTGGAGCGTTGCGCGAAGCTGTCCGACGAGCTCGGCGGCGGGTCGATGACGGGTCTGCCGATCATCGAGACCAAGGCCAACGACATCTCGGCGTTCATCCCGACCAACGTCATCTCGATCACCGACGGCCAGTGCTTCCTGGAGTCCGACCTGTTCAACCAGGGCGTGCGTCCGGCCATCAACGTCGGTGTGTCGGTGTCCCGTGTCGGCGGCGCCGCGCAGATCAAGGCCATGAAGGAGGTGGCGGGCTCGCTGCGTCTGGAGCTGTCGCAGTACCGCGAGCTGGAGGCGTTCGCCGCGTTCGCCTCGGATCTGGATGCCGCCTCCAAGGCGCAGCTGGATCGTGGCGCTCGCCTGGTCGAGCTGCTCAAGCAGCCCCAGTACACCCCGTACCCGGTCGAGGACCAGGTCGTCGCGATCTACCTCGGCACCGGCGGTCACCTGGATTCGGTTCCTGTCGAAGACGTGGCGCGTTTCGAGGCCGAACTGCTCGAGCATTTGAAGGCCTCGCACAGCGACATCCTGCAGAGCATCCGCGAGACCAAGAAGCTCTCCGAGGAGGTCGAGGAGAAGCTGGTGAACGTCATCAACGAGTTCAAGAAGGGCTTCTCGGCTTCCGACGGCAGCTCCGTGGTGGTCAACGAGGCCGAGGCCGAGGCGATGGACGAGGCAGACGTCGAGAAGGAATCCGTCAAGGTCCGCAAGCCGGCCCCCAAGAAGTAGGACCGGGAAGGTCTGGAGAGCTAGATGGCTGCAACACTGCGCGAGCTCCGTGGGCGCATCCGTTCCGCCGGGTCGATCAAGAAGATCACCAAGGCCCAGGAACTGATCGCCACGTCGCGAATCGCCAAGGCGCAGGCCCGAGTCGAGGCGGCTCGGCCCTACAGTACCGAGATCACCAACATGCTCACCGAGCTCGCGAGCGCCAGCGCGCTGGATCATCCGCTGCTCGTCGCCCGGGAGAACCCGCGGCGGGCCGCGGTGCTGGTGGTGTCCTCGGACCGCGGGCTGTGCGGCGCGTACAACGCGAACGTGCTCCGGCAGGCCGAGGAGCTGTTCTCGCTGCTGCGCGAAGAGGGCAAGGAACCGGTCCTGTACGCCGTCGGGCGCAAGGCGTTGGGCTACTTCAGCTTCCGTCAGCGCCAGGTGGTCGAGTCCTGGACCGGGTTCTCGGAGCGTCCGACGTACGAGAACGCCCGCGAGATCGCCGACACCCTGGTGACGGCCTTCATGTCGGGCGCCGACGATGAGGGTGACGACGCGGGTGCCGACGGCATTCTGGGTGTCGACGAACTGCACATCGTCTTCACCGAGTTCAAGTCGATGCTGTCGCAGTCGGCAGCCGCGCGCCGCATCGCCCCGATGGTCGTCGAGTACGTCGGCGACGAGGAGCCCGAGGAAGGCCCGCACACGCTGTTCTCGTTCGAGCCGGATCCCGAGACCCTGTTCGACGCACTGTTGCCGCGCTACGTCGCCACCCGCGTGTACGCCGCGTTGCTCGAAGCAGCGGCCTCGGAGTCGGCTTCGCGCCGGCGCGCCATGAAGTCGGCCACCGACAACGCCGACGATCTGATCAAGGCGTTGACCTTGGCGGCCAACCGCGAGCGCCAGGCGCAGATCACCCAGGAAATCAGCGAGATCGTCGGCGGCGCCAACGCACTGGCCGACGCCAAATAGTCTGAGAAGCAAGCCCCTTTAGGAAGCGAAGAGAAAATGACAGCTACCGCCGAAAAGACTGCCGGCCGCGTCGTTCGGATCACCGGCCCCGTGGTCGACGTGGAGTTCCCGCGTGGCTCCGTACCCGAACTGTTCAACGCGCTGCACGCCGAGATCTCCTACAAGGAGTTGTCCAAGACGCTGACGCTGGAGGTCGCGCAGCACCTCGGCGACAACCTGGTCCGCACCATCTCCATGCAGCCCACCGACGGCCTGGTCCGTGGTGTGGAGGTCACCGACACCGGTTCCTCGATCTCGGTGCCCGTCGGCGACGGCGTCAAGGGTCACGTCTTCAACGCCCTCGGTGACTGCCTCGACGAGCCCGGCTACGGCAAGGACTTCGAGCACTGGTCGATCCACCGCAAACCCCCGGCCTTCGCGGAGCTCGAGCCCCGCACCGAGATGCTGGAAACCGGCCTGAAGGTCGTCGACCTGCTCACCCCGTACGTGCGCGGCGGCAAGATCGCCCTGTTCGGCGGTGCGGGCGTGGGGAAGACGGTGCTCATTCAGGAGATGATCAACCGCATCGCCCGCAACTTCGGTGGTACCTCGGTGTTCGCCGGTGTGGGGGAGCGCACCCGTGAGGGCAACGACCTGTGGGTCGAGCTCGAGGACGCCAACGTGCTCAAGGACACCGCGCTGGTGTTCGGCCAGATGGACGAGCCGCCGGGCACCCGTATGCGCGTCGCGCTCTCGGCGCTGACGATGGCGGAGTTCTTCCGCGACGAGCAGGGCCAGGACGTGCTGTTGTTCATCGACAACATCTTCCGGTTCACGCAGGCCGGCTCCGAGGTGTCCACCCTGCTCGGCCGTATGCCGTCCGCGGTGGGTTACCAGCCGACCCTGGCCGACGAGATGGGCGAGCTGCAGGAGCGCATCACCTCGACCCGTGGCCGGTCCATCACTTCGATGCAGGCCGTGTACGTGCCCGCCGACGACTACACCGACCCGGCGCCGGCCACCACCTTCGCCCATCTCGACGCGACCACCGAGCTCTCCCGGTCGGTGTTCTCGAAGGGCATCTTCCCCGCGGTGGATCCGCTGGCGTCGTCGTCGACGATCCTCGACCCGGCCGTCGTCGGTGACGAGCACTACCGCGTGGCCCAGGAAGTCATCCGAATCCTGCAGCGCTACAAGGACCTTCAGGACATCATTGCGATTCTCGGTATCGACGAGCTGTCCGAAGAGGACAAGCAGCTGGTGAACCGGGCGCGCCGTATCGAGCGGTTCCTGAGCCAGAACATGATGGCCGCCGAGCAGTTCACCGGCCAGCCGGGCTCCACGGTGCCGTTGAAGGAGACCATCGAGGCCTTCGACAAGCTCACCAAGGGCGATTTCGACCACCTGCCGGAGCAGGCGTTCTTCCTCATCGGCGGTCTCGACGATCTGGCGAAGAAGGCCGAGAGCCTCGGCGCCAAGCTGTGAGTGTGGCGGGCACCGGCGCGTTGAGCGTCTGCGCGAAGAGCATTCAGCGGAAGGTGGTGCGGCATGGCTGACCTGCACGTCGAGATCGTCGCCGTGGAGCGCGAGCTGTGGTCGGGGGACGCGACGTTCGTGTTCACCCGCACCACCGCCGGTGAGATCGGCATCCTGCCCCGCCACATCCCGCTGGTGGCGCAGCTGGTCGACGACGCCATGGTGCGGGTCGAGCGCGAAGGTGAGGACGATCTGCGCATCGCCGTCGACGGCGGATTCCTGTCGGTCACCGAGGAAGCGGTTCGGATCCTCGTCGAGAACGCGGCGTTCGAGTCGGAGATCAACGCCGACGAGGCCAAGCAGGACGCGGAGTCCGACGACGAGCGGACCGCGGCATGGGGTCGCGCGCGCCTGCGCGCCCTGGGCCAACTGGACTGACTGCCGATGAGCGCGTCCATGCTGTTCATGGTCGCGCTCGTCGGTGTCCTTCTGCTCGTCGTCATCACGCTGTCCTACCGGCTGTGGAAGCTGCGGCAGGTTGGCGGTACCGCCGCGATCCTGCGGGATTTTCCCGCGGTCGGTGGCCACGGTTGGCGGCACGGAGTGATGAGATATCGGGGTGGAGAAGCCGGGTTCTATCGGCTGTCAAGCCTGCGGTGGTGGCCCGACCGCACTCTGAGCCGGCGCGGGCTCGAGATCGTCGCCCGGCGTTCACCACGGGGCGACGAATTCGACATCATGACCGACGAGATCATCGTCCTGGAGCTGCGCGACACGAGCCCTGAGCGTGGTCGCGGCTACGAGATCGCCTTGGATCGAGGCGCTCTGACGGCATTCACATCCTGGCTGGAGTCCCGCCCGTCTCCCCGGGCGCGCCGGAGATCCTACTGAGTCCTCCTACTGACGCTGCCCGCCCGGCTGCCACAGCACGTCCCCGTCGGGGTTGGCCACTCGCGACAGGATGAACAGCAGATCCGAGAGCCGATTCAGATACTTGGCGGGCAGCACGCTGACCGCGTCGCCGTGGGTCTCGACGGCGTGCCAGGCGGACCGCTCTGCCCGGCGGGTCACGGTGCGGGCCACGTGCAGCAGCGCCGACAGCGCGGTGCCGCCGGGCAGGATGAACGAGTTCAGCGCCGGCAGGCCCTCGTTGAATTCGTCGCACCAGGCCTCCAGACGGTCGATATAGCTCTGCTGGATGCGCAGCGGCGGATATTCGGGGTCGGCCACCACCGGCGTCGACAGATCGGCGCCTGCATCGAACAGGTCGTTCTGGATCTGGCGCAGAACCTCGAGAATCCGCTCGTCAGGGTGGCCGAGCGCGACCGCAACCCCGATTGCGGCGTTGGCTTCGTCACAGTCGGCGTAGGCCGACAACCGTGCATCGTTCTTGGAAACCCGGCTGAAATCGCTGAGCCCGGTGGTGCCATCGTCGCCGGTCCGCGTATAGATCCGCGTCAGGTGCACTGCCATGCCAAAACGGTACCGGGCCGTGCCCTTCGGCCGCGGCTCGGCAGCCTGACATGGCCCAGCACGCTGTTTACACTGACCGGCGTGAGCGAGCGTTTCGTGGTGACCGGCGGTTGCCGGTTATCGGGCGAAGTGGCCGTCGGGGGCGCCAAGAACAGTGTGTTGAAGTTGATGGCCGCGGCGCTGCTCGCAGAGGGCACCAGCACGATCACCAACTGTCCCGACATCCTCGACGTCCCGTTGATGGCCGAGGTGCTGCGCGGACTCGGCGCAACCGTGGAACTCGATGGAGACGTCGTCCGGATAACCTCGCCCGACGAGCTCAAGTACGACGCCGACTTCGCCGCGGTCCGCCAATTCCGCGCGTCGGTGTGTGTGCTGGGACCACTGGTCGGCAGGTGCAAGAAGGCGAAGGTGGCGCTTCCCGGCGGTGATGCCATCGGGTCGCGGCCCCTGGATATGCACCAGGCGGGTCTGCGTCAGCTCGGTGCCAGGTGCAACATCGAGCACGGTTGCGTGGTGGCCGAGGCCGATTCTCTGCACGGCGCAGAGATCCAGTTGGAGTTCCCGTCGGTCGGTGCGACCGAGAACATCCTCATGGCCGCCGTCCTGGCCGAGGGGGTCACGACGATCCACAACGCCGCGCGCGAACCGGACGTCGTCGACCTGTGCACGATGCTCAACCAGATGGGCGCCCAAGTCAGCGGTGCGGGATCGTCGACACTGACGATCACCGGCGTCGACCGGCTCTACCCGACCGAACACCGGGTGATCGGCGACCGGATCGTCGCGGCCACCTGGGGGATAGCCGCGGCGATGACGCGCGGGGATATCTCGGTGACGGGCGTCGACCCGGCGCACCTGCAGCTGGTGCTGCACAAGTTGCACGACGCCGGCGCCACGGTGACCCAGACCGACGACGGTTTCCGGGTCGTTCAATACGAGCGTCCGAAGGCGGTCAACGTCGCGACGCTGCCGTTCCCCGGCTTCCCGACCGACCTGCAGCCGATGGCGATCGGCCTGGCGGCGGTCGCGGACGGCACATCGATGATCACCGAGAACGTGTTCGAGGCCCGCTTCCGCTTTGTCGAAGAGATGATCCGGCTCGGAGCCGACGCCCGCACCGACGGTCACCATGCCGTGGTGCGGGGGATTCCCCAGCTTTCCAGTGCGCCTGTGTGGTCTTCCGACATCCGCGCGGGCGCTGGGCTGGTGCTCGCAGGCCTGGTCGCCGACGGCGACACCGAAGTTCACGACGTGTTCCACATCGATCGCGGCTACCCGAAGTTCGTGGAAAATCTGCTCAGCCTCGGCGCCGAGATCGAGCGGGTAAGCTAGATCTTGTGCGGCTGTAAAACGGCTGCGCCCCTCTGACCAGCGGATTTGACTTCGAAAGAAGGCAAGTTCTAATCTAATCGAGTCGCCGCGGAAACGCGGAGAACAGAGTCTTGACTAGCTGGACGAGATAGTTTAAGCTGGCAGGGTTGCCCTGAAAAGGGTCGGTCACAAGACTCGGGTGTGTTGTTTGAGAACTCAATAGTGTGTTTGGTGGTTTTTGTTTGTTGTTTTTTGGCCTGCCTCTTTTTCCCGTTTAGGGGTGGGTTGTTTTTGGATGCCAGTTTTTGGTGTCTTGTTTGATGATCGG
>NZ_JBTBFV010000058.1:0-32845 GCF_054786995.1 Mycobacterium sp. ZZG | reverse complement strand
CGCGGGCAGGTCGATATTGTGGGCAGTGGTCATCGCGTTGATTCCTTTGCTCGAGTGACTTTGGTCGGTCTCTCGAAGAATCACGCGATGACCCTCAATCAGTCGGCTACGACACGCCGGTACCGCTAATCAGGTCCGACTCGTACACCACTCTGCTGGACGCAACCCCAGCAGGCACATCGCCGGCGGCTGCTCCTGGAGGCTTGGCTAGCGAGCGGTGTGTGTGGCCGCACGTCTTACCAGGGCCACTACGTCCGTGATTACCTCTACGAGCAGCAGAGCGGGTGCTGTGCGATCTGCGGCAACAGTGACAGTTGGAACGGCCGGAGTTTGGGGTTGATCGTCGACCACATCGACGGCGACCCAAGCAATGACCGCCGCGAGAATCTCCGGCTCATCTGCCCGAATTGCGACAGTCAGCTACCGACGTATAAGGCGAGGAATCGCGGCAGCGGTCGCTATTACCGGCGCCGGCGGTACGCAGACGGTCTGTCCTACTAAAGGAACGGCTTAAGGCACGTCCCGTACGAACCTCACTCTTCGGCTTCGATAATCCGCTGCGACGTCACCGGCCGCGATGTCGGGCGGGGACGCATGCGCCGCCCGGGCAGCGGGATGCGGTCGGCGATGTTGCTCAGGGGGTTGACCACCTGGCTGAGCACAATGACGGCCTCGCGCAGCGCCTCGATCGTCGGCTCGAGTGCCTCCAGCCCGGGGGCGAGCCGGTTGAGGGTGTCGGCGACGGCGGCCAGCTGCTCCAGCGGGCCGTTGCGCGCGGTGAGCGTGTCGACCACTCCGCCCTCGGCGAACAGCCTGTCGGCGACGCCGTCCTCGGCCAGCAGCCGGTCGATGAGGCCATCCTCGGCCAGCAGCTGGTCCACCAGCCCACCCGGTTCGAGGGTGCGCATCAGCCCGCCCTCCTCCTGAGTCAGCCGGTCGAGCGCGCCGCCCGGCGCGGTCAGCCGGTCCACCACCCCACCGGGACGCAACAGCCGGTCGATCGGGCCGTCAGGGGCGAGCGCGCGGCCGAGCGGCTGGTCCTCGTCCATCAACCGGGCCAGCCGGTTGGCGCGCTCGACGGCGTCTTGCACGCCGAGCATGGACGCGAATGACGTCGGCTCCCGCCGGACCCCGTCCTTGGACTCGCCGAGCGTGCGGTTGGCGATGTCCAACGCGCCGCTGGCCATGCCCAGGCCGGCTTCAGCGACGGCCAGCCCTGCGCGCACCGGTGTAAACGCGAGATCCGTCAGGGATTTGCCGAGGTTCATCCGCCCAGTCTATGGACCGCGCAAGCACAAACTCACAGGAAGTGCACAGCCAGCGGGCAGTACATTTCAAGCGAATCGGTGGACAGTTGAGGGCTATGGCCATGCCGGTACCGGAGAACGTCCCAGAGGCTCGCGTTCTGGTGGTCGACGACGAAGCGAACATCGTCGAACTGCTCTCGGTGAGTCTGAAATTCCAAGGGTTCGAGGTGCACACCGCGTCTAACGGCCCCGCAGCCCTGGACAAAGCGCGGGAAGTGCATCCGGACGCGATCATCCTCGACGTGATGATGCCGGGGATGGACGGTTTCGGGCTGCTGCGACGGCTGCGCGCCGACGGCATCGACGCCCCGGCGCTGTTCCTGACGGCGCGCGACTCGCTTCAGGACAAGATCGCAGGTCTGACCCTGGGCGGCGACGACTACGTGACCAAACCGTTCAGCCTCGAAGAGGTGGTGGCCCGGCTGCGGGTGATCCTGCGCCGGTCCGGCCGCGGCCACGACGAGCCCCGCACGTCCCGGCTCACGTTCGCCGACATCGAACTCGACGAGGACACCCACGAGGTATGGAAGGCCGGCGAACCGGTGTCGCTGTCGCCGACCGAGTTCACCTTGCTGCGCTACTTCATCATCAACGCCGGCACGGTGTTGTCGAAGCCCAAGATTCTCGACCACGTGTGGCGCTATGACTTCGGCGGCGACGTCAACGTCGTGGAGTCCTATGTGTCCTATCTGCGTCGCAAGATCGACACCGGCGACAAGCGCCTGCTGCACACGCTCAGGGGTGTGGGCTATGTCCTCCGGGAACCGCGATGAGCGCTTGCGCGAAGAGCCGTGGGTTGAGATGAGCGCTTGCGCGAAGAGCCGTGGGTTGAGATGAGTGCTTGCGCGAAGAGCCGTGGGTTGAGATGAGCGCTTGCGCGAAGAGCCGTGGATGGCGTTAGGCGCTCGACCCTGAACAATGGTGGTGTGCCGCGTCGGTTCAGGAGAGGCATTCCGCTTCGTGTAGGCCTTGTCGCCGCCACACTGCTGCTGGTGGCGTGCGGTCTGCTGGCCTCAGGGATCGCGGTGACCACGATCATGCAGCACAGCTTGATGAACCGCGTCGACGACACCCTGCTCGACGCGTCCCGCGGGTGGGCGCAGGTGCCGCGTCGGCTTCCCACCGTCACCGTCGAGGATCCCAACCCGGCACGGCCGCCGTCGGACTTCTTCGTCCGCGGCATCGATCCCGACGGACACATCTGGATGGCCGTCAATGACCGCGATCACGAACCGGCGCTGCCCGCCGACAACGATGTGGGACCGGTGCCGGTTACCGTAGGTTCCGTCGACCACTCCGATGTGCAATGGCGCGCGATGACGGTGCGTGGTCTGCGCGGCGAGCTCACCACGGTGGCCATCGACCTGTCCGACGTGAAGTCCACCATGCGGTCGCTGGTCTACACCCAGCTCGGCATCGGAACAGCGGTGCTGCTGGTGCTCGGCATCGCCGGCTACGCCGTCGTACACCGCAGCCTGCGCCCGCTGTCCGAAGTGGAGCAGACCGCTGCGGCGATCGCCTCCGGCCAGCTGGACCGCCGTGTCCCCGAACGCGATCCGCGCACCGAGGTGGGCCGATTGTCGTCGGCGCTCAACGGGATGCTCGCTCAAATCCAGCGCGCGATGGCGTCCTCGGAATCCTCGGCCGAGCAGGCGCGTAGCTCCGAGGAGCGGATGCGGCGTTTCATCACCGACGCCAGCCATGAACTGCGCACCCCGCTGACGACCATCCGTGGCTTCGCCGAGCTGTACCGGCAGGGCGCCGCTCGCGACGTCGAGATGCTGATGAGCCGCATCGAGAGCGAGTCACGCCGCATGGGCCTGCTCGTGGAGGACCTGCTGCTGCTGGCGCGCCTCGACGCGCAGCGCCCGCTCGACCAGCACCGGGTCGACCTGCTGGCGTTGGCCACCGACGCGGTGCACGACGCGCAGTCGATCGCACCGAGGCGCAGCATCCGGATGGAGGTGTTCGACGGCCCCGGCACGCCCGAGGTGCTCGGCGACGAGCCGCGGCTCCGTCAGGTGCTGTCCAACCTGGTTGCCAATGCGCTGCAGCACACCCCTGAGTCGGCGGCGGTCACGGTGCGGGTGGGAACCGAGGGCGACGTCGCCGTCCTGGAGGTCTGCGACGAGGGTCCCGGTATGCGCCCGGAGGACGCTCAGCGCGTCTTCGAACGCTTCTACCGCGCCGACTCGTCGCGGACGCGTGCCAGCGGCGGCACCGGTCTGGGGCTGTCGATCGTCGACTCGCTGGTCTATGCGCACGGCGGCCGGGTCAGCGTGACCACCGCCCCGGGCCAGGGCTCGCGGTTCCGGGTGACGTTGCCGCGGTTCGCTGACGCCGGCCCTGACGCCGAGTCGGCGGTGCCGGCCAGTTCAGCGCAGGTCGGCTAGCGCGGCCTTGATCTTGGCCTGAGCCTCGTCCAGCGACTCCGGCGACGGGTTCTGATCGACGTTGGCGAAGCCGAAGTCCGACAGGTTGCGGGCCGGGAATACGTGCACGTGCAGGTGCGGCACCTCCAGTCCCGCGATGATGACCCCCGAGCGTTCCGTGTCGAACGCCTTGCAGACCGCCTTGCCGATCAGCTGCGACACCTCCATCACGCGGGCGAACTTCGCCGGCTCGACATCCTGCCAGTTGTCGATCTCCTCGCGTGGCACCACCAGCGTGTGGCCCTGCGTCATCGGCTGGATCGTCAGGAACGCCACGATGTCGTCGTCCTCGTAGACGAATCGTCCGGGCAGTTCGCGGTTGATGATCTTGGTGAAGACGGTCGCCATGCGTCGAGCATTCCAGTCGGCGGATTCGGCACGCAACAGTGCCGGAAGAAGCGCCCCTGCGCACCCGATCCGCTCTAGCCTGGCCAGATGTTCGGATTGATGCAGGACCGGCCTTTGATGATCTCCTCGCTGATCGAGCACGCGGCGGCATTTCACGGTGACACCGAGGTGGTGTCGCGGCTACCGGAGGGGCCGGTGCGGCGCACCACGTGGCGTGGCGTCAACGAGCGCTCGAAACAGGTCGCCAACGCGCTCGGCGAGCTCGGCATCGAAGCGGGTGACCGCGTGGCGACGCTGGCGTGGAACAGTGACCGTCACCTCGCGCTGTATTTCGGTGTCTCGGGATCCGGTGCGGTGATGCATACCGTCAACCCGCGGCTGTTCGCCGAGCAGATCGTCTACATCGTCAACCACGCCGAGGACCGGGTGTTGTTCTTCGACATCACGTTCGCGCCGCTGGTCGACAAGTTGGCCGCCGAGCTGACCACTGTCCAGACATACGTGGTGATGACCGACCGCGACCACATGCCCGAGCTTGCGCATATCCCCGCCGGGCGGGTGCTCTGCTGGGACGAGCTGGTCGGCAAGCAGTCCACCCACTACGACTGGCCGGAGTTCGACGAACGCACCGCCTCGTCGCTGTGCTACACCTCCGGCACCACCGGAAACCCGAAAGGTGTTCTGTACTCCCATCGTTCGACGGTGCTGCACGCGATGCTGTCGTTGTCGCGCGGCACCTTCGACATCAACAGCGGGACCACCTTGTTGCTCGTCGTCCCGATGTTCCACGCCAACGCGTGGGGCACCCCGTACTCGGCGGCGATGGTCGGCGCCAAGCTGGTGTTGCCCGGGCCGCACCTGGACGGCGAGAGCGTGTACCGACTGATGCGCGACGAAGCAGTCACCATCATGCAGGGCGTGCCGACGGTGTGGCTGATGTTCTTCTCCTACCTCGACGAGCATCCCGAGATCGACCCGCGCGAACTGAAACTCGAGTGGGCCGGGATCGGCGGATCGGCGCTGTCGCAGTCGATGCTGGAACGCATCGAGGACGACCTCGGGGCCGAAGGCGGTCAGGGGTGGGGGATGACCGAAACCAGTCCGATCTGCGTGGTCGGCCGGCTGCTGCCCAAGCACGCCGCGCTGAGCGCCCAGGAGCAGCACAAGGTCAAGCTCAAGCAGGGCCGGGGTGTGTTCGGGGTGGAACTCAAGATCGTCGACGAGTCGGGTAATCGCCTGCCCTGGGACGGAAAGGCTTTCGGTGAAGTGTTCGTCCGCGGCCCGTGGATCGCCAGCGGCTACTTCAAGGGTGAGGGCGGTGAGAAGCTCGACGCCGAGGGGTTCTTCCCGACCGGTGACGTCGCGACGATCGACCCCGACGGTTATCTGCAACTGGTGGACCGCACCAAGGACGTCATCAAATCCGGCGGCGAGTGGGTCAGCTCGATCGACCTGGAGAACGCCGCGATGGGCCATCCCGCGATCGCCGAGGCGGCCGTCATCGGTGTGCCGCACCCCAAGTGGCAGGAGCGGCCGCTACTCATCGCGGTACTGCGCAAGGGCCACAACGCCACTCGTGATGACGTTCTGAAGTTTCTGTCCGGTGAGGTCGCGAAGTGGTGGCTGCCCGACGACGTGGTGTTCGTCGACGAGTTGCCGCACACCGCGACCGGCAAGGTGCTCAAGGTCAAACTGCGTGAGCAGTACCGCGATCGTCAGCCGTCACAGCCCGAATGAGTACCCGCCGTTGACGCAGATGGTCTGACCGGTGATCCAGGAACCGTGGTCGCTCGCCAGCAGCAGCGCCAACTCGGTGACGTCCTCCGGAACGCCCGGACGTCGGATGGCGTAGTTGCGCAGGATCTCCTTGGCCTGAGGCGAATCAGGCTCGGCCCACAGCGGTTCGGTCATCGGGGTCCGCATCGTCCCGAGCGAGATGCTGTTGGCGGTGATGTTGAACCGACCGTTCTCCAGCGCCAGCGACCGGGTGAGCCCGGCGGCCCCGGCCTTCGCGGCGCCGTAGACGGCGCCACCGGGGTCGCCGGTGCGCCCGGCGTCGGAGACGACCGTGAGGATCCGGCCCCACGTGTTCGCGATCATCGACGGCAGGACCGCCCGGGCACAGTGCAGGACGCCGTAGAGGTTGACGCGCAGAAAGGACTCCCAGTCGGCCGGCTGTGTCTCGGCGAACCTGGCCCGACCGCCGAACCCTTCGGCGCCGGCGTTGCCCGCGTTGTTGATCAGCACGTCCACCGGTCCGGCCTCGGCAATTGCGGCGGTCACCGACGCGTAGTCGCAGACGTCGAACGGGACCGGCGTACCAGAGCCGCCCGCGGCGCGGAGCTCACCGGCCACCTGTTCGCTGCGCTCCCGTTGGAGGTCGTTGACGAGCACCTCGGCCCCGGCGCGGCCGAATGCGAGGGCAAGACCGCGTCCGACGCCTTGGCCCGCGCCGGTGATGAGCACCCGTCGAGATGTCATCGGGCAGCGGTGAATTCGATCTGCAGCTCGGTCAGCCCCCTCAGCAGGAAGGTGGGATCGTAGGCGAAGTGATGCGCCCCGGCGGGCCCGTGGGCCGATTCGTCGAGGTGGATCTCACTGGTGCGGTCCAGCCACCGGCGGACGGTGATCTGTCCCTCGACCCGGGCCAGCGGGGCGCCCGCGCAGGTGTGGATGCCACGACCGAACGCGATGTGCTCGCGAACGTTCTTGCGGTCCGGGCGGAACTTGTGCGGATCCTCGAATTTGCGCGGGTCGCGGTTCGCCGCGCCGAGGCACAGCATGACGATCGTGCCCGCCTTCAAATGCACGCCGCCGAGCGTGGTGGTCTTGCGGACAAGCCGGAAATCGACCTTGGTCGGAGAGTGCATCCGCAGCGACTCTTCGATGAACGTCGGTATGCGGTCCGGGTGCCGGCGCAGAATTTGTTGGTACTCCGGCTGTTCGGCCAGTGTCTTGACGGCCGCGCTGAGCAGTTTGGTCACGGTCTCCTGCCCCGCGGCGAACAGGAACGTGGCCGGCTTGACGACCTCGATGAGCTCCGGTATCGAACCGTCCGGGTACACCGCCGTCGCCATGCCCGACAACACGTCCCCGCGTGGCTCGCGGCGACGCTCGGCGAGGTACCCCGCGAACTTGTCGTCAAGATACTGCAGCGGATCCGATCCCACCGGCTCCCCGTCCAGGGCGCCCACCCTTGCCCCGTCCGGCTGCTCGGCACCCAGCGCGGCCAGGAACTCCGGCCGGTCCTCCTCCGGGACACCGAGCAGGTCGATGATCGCCGACGTGGCAAAGGGTTTGGCGTACTCGGACAGGAACTCACAGCGTCCCTGGGCGGAATCCGGGTCCATCACGCGGTCGATCTGGCTGTCGACCAGACGCCACATGTAGTCCTCGTTCTCCTTGAGGCGCCGCGGCGTGAGCAACTTGTTGAGCAACGATCGGGCCCGCTCGTGGGCGGGCGGGTCCATCACCACCATGTGCTCGTGGATCGGGAACAGGTGGCGGTGTGCCTCGATCTGCTCGGTGATGTCGTCACCCTCGGGGGTGAACGGCAGCGGCGGGAACGGTCCGCCGATCGCGTTGACCGCGGAGAACGAGCCGTGGTCCTTGAACGCCGCCAGCACTTCCTGGTAACCGGTGACGGCGACGACGCCGTAGTGCGGTTCGCGGTAGACCGGATTCTGCTCGCGCAGATGATCCCAGTAGGCGTAGGGGTCCTGGCTGAGCGCGTAGTCGGAAAAGAAGTCCGCCGATGCGAGGTCGGTCATTTGGGCAGCCGTCCTTTCGCTTGCCTGATCGATCGATCAGACTGCTAGAATGCGCCATGCTTACCACGGTGCTCGACACACGGTCAAGCGGCGCGTGTGCGAGAGCCCGCTGATGCCGGCTGCAGCCAAGGCCCGCGGCGGGGACGTCAGCGCACGGGCGCGCTTGATCGAGGCGACGGCAAAGATCATGCGCGACGAGGGATATGCCGCAGCGACCTCGCGCCGGGTGGCCGCCGAGGCCGGCGTCAAACAGGCGCTGGTCTACTACTACTTCCCGACCATGGACGACCTGTATGTCGAGGTACTGCGAGCGGGCGCGGAGAGCTCGCTGGAACACATGCGCGCCGCCTTGGCCAACAATGATCCGCTGCGCGCACTGTGGCTGATCAACAGCGACGCCAGCAGGACCGCGCTGAACACCGAGTTCATGGCGCTGGCCAACCACCGCAAGGCGATTCGGGTCGAATTGCGTGCCTACGCCGAGCGGGTGCGTGACATCGAGACTGCCGCCGTCACGGTCGCGCTGCGCGCCAACGGTGTTGACCTGCAGCAACATCCACCGGTGGTGGTCTCGATGCTGATCGCCCAGATCGCCCGGAGCCTGTGTAACGAGAGTGCGGTCGGGGTCACGCTCGGCCACGACGAGATGCGCGCCTACGTCGACCGCCAGCTCAAGTCACTGGCCCCCGCGCCGGGTGGTTGACAGGTCCCGCGATCGGTGTCACGCTCCTGATCGATCGACAAACATCGACTATCGGGCTGGAATTGAGGTGGCACATGGGTGGTCGGGTGGAGGGCAAGGTCGCGTTCATCACGGGCGCGGCGCGCGGTCAGGGCCGTAGTCATGCGGTGCGGCTGGCCGAAGAGGGCGCCGACATCATCGCGATCGACGTCTGTGCAGCGATCAGCAGCAACACCGAGATCCCGCCGGCGACACCCGATGACCTGGCCCAGACCGTCGATCTGGTCAAGGGGACCGGTCGCCGGGTCGTCTCCGCCGAGGTGGACGTGCGTGACTACGCCGCGGTGAAGGCGGCGGTGGACTCCGGGGTGGAGCAGCTGGGCCGGCTCGACATCGTGGTGGCCAACGCGGGCATCGGCAACGGTGGGCAGACGCTGGACCACACCAGCGAAGATGACTGGAACGACATGATCGACGTCAATCTGTCGGGCGTCTGGAAGTCGGTGAAGGCCGCTGTGCCGCATCTTCTTTCTGGCGGCCGCGGCGGATCGATCATCCTCACCAGCTCGGTTGGCGGCCTCAAGCCGTACGCGCACACAGGTCACTACATCGCCGCCAAGCACGGCGTGATCGGGTTGATGCGCACCTTCGCCGTCGAGCTGGGCCAGCACTCGATCCGGGTCAACGCCGTCTGCCCGACCAATGTGAACACCCCGCTGTTCATGAACGAGGGCACGATGAAGCTCTTCCGGCCGGACCTGGAGAATCCGGGGCCAGACGATATGGCGGTCGCCGCCCAGTTCATGCACGTACTGCCGGTTGGCTGGGTCGAGCCGGTGGACATCAGCAATGCCGTGTTGTTCCTGGCCTCTGACGAGGCGCGGTACATCACGGGCCTCCCGGTCACCGTGGACGCGGGCAGCATGCTCAAGTAGTCGGGCGTGCAACTCGGTCGGTGAACGAGGAGATCAGACCGCAGGTGCCGTGATCAGTTGACCCGGGCTGCGATCTCCTCGACCGTCCACGGTGGCTCGTTCTCGTGGCCGCGGTAGGCCACGATCGCGGGGGGCTGCCGATCGAAGCGGCCGACGAATCCGCCTGCGGCCACGAAGATCTGTCCGGTGATGTCCTTGGCGAGGTCGCTGACCAGGTAGCAGTAGGTCGGTGCGGCATACTCCGGCGGCGCGGCGTCGAGGGCGCCCTGGTAGCTGACATCATCGAGCAGGCCGCGGCGGTTGAGTTCGGCGATATGCGCTTGGTAGTCCGACCCGGTGGACAGCCGGGTCTTTGCGCCCGGACATACGACGTTGGCGCGCACCCCGTACTCCTTCAGTTCGGCCGCGATCGACAGCGTCAGGCTGTTGACCGCCCCCTTGCCTGCGGGGTATCCGGTGCCGCCGTAGTCGCCCAAGAACGCGAACGAACTCGTGTTCACGATCGCGCCGGAGCCCTGCTGCACCATCCGCGGGGCGGCCGCGCGGCAGGTCTGGAAGACGGTGCCCAGATGGGCATCCATCAGGCTCTGGAACTGCTCGGTGGTCACGTTGAGGATCGACGAGCCGGCGGGTTCGGCGGTGCCGGCGCAGTTGACCAGGATGTCGATCGACCCGAACTCGCGGACGCAGGTGCCGATCAGCGCGTCGGCGACCGCCGGATCGGCGGGTGAGCCCGGGTGGGCGACCGCACCCGGAACACGTTCGGCCGCTTCGTGCGCTGCGACGTCGTCGCGGCCGTTGACCACCACCCCGGCGTCGAGAGCGGCCAATAGTTCGGCGACGGCCAGGCCGATCCCGCGTGTGCCGCCGACCACGACGGCTCCGCGGCCGGACAACAGTCCGCTAATCCGCGCTTTCCTTCTGCGAGAAGCTCATCGCGTCCATGTTCCAGTAACCGCGCAGGTTGGTGATGAGGCCGGCGTCGTCGACGCGGTAGGTGAACACACCGCGTACGGTGGCCACGAACCCGTTCGGGAAGGTCGTCTCCAACACGAGGATGTAGGCGATCTCGGTCGGACTGCTGGACGGGAACGTCTCCTCACAGGTGACGCGCAGCTGGTTCGGGCCGATGTTGGCGTCGTAGAACGCGGCAACGGCGTCCTTGCCGCGCACCCCGGTGCCGTCGGGGTTGGTGACAGCCTCCCCGATGGGGTCCTCGATGACGATGTCGTCGGACATCAGGGCCAGCCAGCCTTCGCGGTCGCCGGATTGCACGCAGCGCCACGAGTTCCGCGACGCTGCGACCACCGGTGTCAGTTCGGCCGTCTCTGTCATGTGACTCCTTCAGCAAGACCCTCGCGGGAGCTCTGGGGTTACCGGTCGGCGTCGGTGTAGCGGATGACGCCGCGGATGTTGCGGCCCTCGAGCATGTCCTTGTAGCCGTCGTTGATCTGCTCGAGCTTGTACTGCCGGGTGACCATGTCGTCGAGGTTGAGCCGGCCCGCCTTGTACATCGACAGCAGCTGGGGGATGTCGTGGTGCGGGTTGCCGCCACCGAAGATGGTGCCCTGCAGGTTCTTCTGCAGCAGCGTCAGCATCGACAGGTTCAGCGTCACATCGGAGCTGGCCATGTTGGCCACCGCGGTGACCACGCAGGTGCCGCCCTTGGACGTGATGTTGAGGTAGTTGTCGATTTCTTCGCCGTGGAGCTCACCGGTGGTGATGATGGTCTTGGACGCCATCCGGCCCGCGGTGATCTCGGCGACGCCCATCATCGCGCTGGCGATGTCGGGGTAGGCGTGGGTGGCGCCGAACTTGAGCGCCTGGTCGCGCTTCCACTCCACCGGGTCGATCGCGAAGATGTTGCGCGCGCCGGCGTTCAGGGCGCCCTGCAGTGCGCCCATGCCGACGCCGCCGATGCCGGCGATGACGACGTCGTCGCCGGGCCGGACGTTGGCGCTGCGGACCGCGGAGCCGTAGCCGGTGGTGACACCGCAGCCGACGAGGCAGGCGACCTCGAACGGGATGGACGGGTCGATCTTCACGACCGAGCTCTTGTGCACGACCATGTACGGGCTGAAGGTGCCCAGCAGGGTCATCGGGATGACCGGCGTGCCGTCCTTGGCTGCGTGGATGCGGTGGGTGTTGTCGGAGACCGCGGTGCCCTGGAGCAGCATCGCTCCGAGGTCGCAGAGGTTGCGCAGACCGGACTGACACGACGGGCACGCGCCACACGACGGGATGAAGGACAGCACGACGTGGTCACCGGGCTCGAGGCCTTCGACGCCGGGGCCCACCTCGGTCACGATGCCGGCGCCTTCGTGGCCGCCCAGCACCGGGAAACCTGCCATCGGGATGTCGCCGGTGACCAGGTGGTGGTCGGAATGGCACATACCCGAGGCTTCCATCTGGATCTTGACCTCGTCCTTGACGGGGTCGCCGATCTCGATCTCCTCGATCGACCACGGCTGGTTGAATTCCCAGATCAGAGCGCCTTTGGTCTTCATTTCTCCTGCTTTCGACTAGAGCCCCTAGTTCCAGACTAGAGGCTCTAGTTAGCCACATCACAGGCCCCCCAAGCAACCGCTTGGTGGTGTCCTCACCAGATGGGAACCGGGGCCTCGCCGATCGGGTAGTAACCCGGCAGTTTCTCGCCGGCCAGCGAGCGCTCGATGCGCTTCTGCATGGTGGGCGTCAGGTCTCCCGACTCGATCAGCTTCATGAACGCCTTCTGCACGTGGCCGAAGTCGAAGAAGTCGCGCTGCCATTCGATGAGCAGCTGGTCGTTGAGACGGAACCAGCTGCCGCCGATGCCGTAGATCTCATCGCGGGTGCCGTCGCTCTTGTTGGCGATCTGCTTCCAGAAGCCGACGATCTCGTTCTGCTTCTCGTCGATGAGCACCTTCTGGTACTCGTAGACCCAGTTCTCCAGGCCCTCCATCTCCAGGCCCAGCGCGACGTCGCGGATTTCGCCCTTGTTCACGCACATGACGTCTTCCTTGGGCCCGATGTTCCAGCCGTAGGTGGCGTCGTCGGTGTAGAAGTCCGCCAACGGCTTCCAGTCACCGGCCGCCTCGGCCTCCTGATTGGCCTTGAGCCAGCGCTCTACCCAGTCCTCAAGTTGCTCCCGTGACGCCACATTCACTCCTTCTCTGTGATGGAAAGTGCCCTGGTGGGACACATGTCGACAGCAAGTTCGACGGCCTCGCGAAGTTCGTCGGGGGGCTCATGGTCGAGGATCTCGACCACTCCGCGCTTGGGCACCCTGAACACATCGGGTGCCTCCAGCTCGCACATGGCGTGGCCCTGGCACAGGTCCTCGTCGAGTTCTACTCGGTAGCAACCCATCTCGACAGACTCCGTCAGTTCTTGGCTCGCTTGCGGTATTTGACCTTCGCCGGTCGCGCCAATTGCACGACCATCTTCGAGTGGTCGTTCTGATAGCTCTCGGGCGGCTGCGACATCTCGAACTCGTACTCGCGCAACAGCACCGAGAAGATCGCCTTGATCTGCATCTGCGCGAACGCCGCACCGACGCAGCGGTGCTTGCCTGCGCCGAACGGAATCCAGGTCCAGCGGTTGATGAGGTCCTCTTGTCGCGGCTTGTCGTAGCGGTCGGGGTCGAAGGCATCGGGGTCGGGGAAATCCTCGGGGATCCGGTTGGAGATGGCGGGGGAGGCCGCCACCATCTGGCCCTTGTGGATCGGATATCCGGCGACCTCGAACTCGTCCTGGGCCACCCTCATCAGGATGATCAGCGGCGGGTGCAGCCGCAGCGTCTCCTTCAACGCGTTGTCCAGATTCGGGATCTGGCGCAGCGCATGGAAGCTCACCTCCTGCCCGTCGGCATAGAGATCGTCGAGCTCCTGCTGGACTTTGGAGTAGAACTCCGGATTCCGGAGCAGCTCGATCAGCGTCCACGACGACGTGCCCGAGCTGGTGTGGTGACCGGCGAACATCAGCGAGATGAACATGCCGGTGACCTCGTTGGCCGAGAAGCGCGGGTTGCCGTCCTCATCCTTGATCGAGACCAGCACGTCGAGCAGGTCGCGATCGCTCTTGTCCTTGGGCGGGGTGGCGATTCGGCCGTGCATGACCTCCTGCACCAGTTCGACCAGACTGGCCCGCGCCTCGTCGCGGATGCGGAAGCTCTCGATCGGCAGATACGGGTCGACGTAGCAGAGCGGGTCGGTGCCGCGCTCGAGGAGGTGGTAGTAGTTGGCGAACCGTGAGTCCAGCTGATCGCGGAACTTCAGCCCGATCAGACACGCCGTCGAGGTGTAGATCGTCAGCTCGGAGAAGAAGTCCAGCAGCTCGATCTCGCCTTCGTCGCCCCAGTCGGCGATCATCTTGCGGACCTCCGCCTCGATCGTCGCGGCATGGCCTTTCATCTGCTCGCCGCGCAACGCGGTGTTGTGCAGCATCTCGGCCCGGCGCTCCGGGTCGGCGTCGAACACCACGCCTTCGCCGAAGATCGGCGTCATGAACGGGTAGGCCTCGGCCTGGTTGAGTTCGCTGTCGCTGGACCGGAAAAAGAACTCGTTGGCTTCGGCACCCGAGAGCAACACCACCTGTTTGCCGGCCAGCTGGAACCAGCCGACGTCCCCGCACTCCTCTCGAATGCGCTTCATCAAACCGATCGGGTCGGTGCGGAACTCTTCGAGGTGGCCGTGCTCCTCTTCCCCGCCGGAGACCCGCTGTACCTCTGTAAGAGCCGTCATGATTTCAAATCCCTCCCTCGGGTCGCTTCGCTCCTGCTCCCAGGAAGCGACTCCTCATCGACCTTCAGTTGCTGACGGTCCTTGACCGAGGCGAGCGGAGCTTCGGGCTGCAGCTCCATGCTGGCGATGAACCCGCCGCGCGGGGTCTCGGCGACGAACGTGATGGCGCGGGCCAGATCGGCGGCACGCAGAAAGTAGTCGTGGCGGGCCTGGCCCCACTTGGCCCAGTCCTCCAGGGCCGGTCCGATCAGTTCTGCCGGCAGACTCCAGCCCATCGAGGTCTTGGTCGGGCCGGGGTGCACGATCGACGCGCGGACGCCGGTGCCCTCGAGTTCCATCTGGTAGTTGGTGACCATCGCGACCAGCCCCGCCTTGGCGGCGCCGTAGGCGCCCATGTGCGGCCGTTGCCGCAGCGCCACATCGGATCCGACGAAGATCAGGTCGCCGCGCCGGCGTTCGAGCATGCCGGGCAGCACTGCGGTGGCAACCCGGTTCGCGCCGATCAGGTGGATCTGGATCTGTGACTCGAACTGTTCGGTGCTGATCGAATCGAGCTTGCCGAAGTAGGTGTCGCCGGCGCCGGCGACCAGGATCTCGATCTCCCCGAGCTCGGAGACGGTCTGCTCGACGCACGCCTTCACCGAATCGGGATCGGTGACGTCCAGATGTACGGCGACCGCCTCACCGCCGTCGGCGCGGATCTTGTCGACCGTCTCCTGGCATTTCTCGACACGGCGTGCGCCGAGCGCCACCGGAAATCCCCGCGAGGCAAGCTCGATCGCGGTGGCTTCCCCGATTCCGGACGAGGCGCCGGCGACCAGGGCGGGACGCCGGTCGGGCAGAGGATCAAAACGAGGCATCAGCGAATCTCCACATGAATCGGAAGGTGAGCGAACCCGCGGACATTGCTGGAGTGGACTCGGACGGCGTTGGCCTCGTCGACTTCATACCCGCGGATTCGCTTGAACAACTCGGCCAGTGCCACCCGTGCCTCCATGCGCGCCAGATGCGCGCCGAGGCAGAAGTGTGCGCCACTGCCGAAACTCATGAGCTTGGAGCCGATCTCACGCCCGATGAGGTAGTCATCGGGGTTCTCGAACACCCGCTCGTCGCGGTGCGCCGAACCGGGCAGGAGCAACAGCACGTCGCCGTCGGGGATCCTGGTGTCGTAGAGCGTCAGCTCACCCGACACGGTGCGGGCCAGGATCTGGCTCGACGTGTCGTAGCGCAGCGTCTCCTCGACCCACAGCGGCACCCGCTCCAGGTCGTCGTAGACCGGTGTCAGCTGGTCGGGATTCCGATGTCCCCAAAAAGCGGCATTGGCAAGTAGTTTCGTGGTGGTCTCGTTGCCGGCGATCACCATCAGGAACATGAAGCCGATGATCTCGTCGTCGGTGAGCCGGTCCCCGTCGATCTCGGCCTCCAGCAGAGCCGACGTCAGATCGTCGGTGAGCTTCTTGCGGCGCTCGGCCACCATTTGCTGGTAGTACACGATCAGGTTCAGCGACGCCTCGATGGCCGAGTCGGGCACATCGGTGACGCCCTCCTCACGGTGCATCACCGCATCCGCCCACGCCCGCACCTGGACGCGGTCGGCTTCGGGTACTCCCATCAATTCGGAGATCACATCCATCGGGAGCTTGCCGGCGAATTCGTCCACGTAATCAACGGTGACACCGGTTCTCGCGATCTCCAGCATGCTGTCCAGATGCGCTACCGCGATCTCGGTGACGCGCGGTTCGAGTTCGCGGATGCGCCGCGGGGTGAAGCCCTTCGAGACCAGCGTGCGTAGCCGCAGGTGGTCGGGATCATCCATGGCCAGGAAGGACATGGTCTTCGACGCATGCGGCCCGCGCGACGCCGGATCCAGTGAGACGCCGAACTTGTTGGACAGCGTGGTGCTGTTGCGGAAACCCTTCAGCACGTCCGCGTGGCGGGACAGTGCCCAGAACCCGAGTTCCTCGTTGCGGTACAACGGGGCTTCGTCGCGCAGCCGCCTGTAGTACGGGTAGGGGTCCTCATGGAAGTCGTAGTCGTACGGGTCGAGCCGTACCTCGCTGATTGTCAACGGTCCTCTCCGACTATGAGGCCGACCACGTAGCTCAGCCGGTCGGCGATCTGGTGATAGGTGAAGGCGCCGCTGCCGGCGTTGACGAGGGCGCCGAAGAACGTCATCTCCAACGCGGCCAGCGTGCGATGGTCCGGATCCGGGCCGACCGCGGCGCGGATTCGGCGGTGGATCTCGGCGCCGATACGCTCGCGGACCGCACGGACGGCGGCGTCGTTGCCAGAGAGCAGCGCTGTGGTGCAGGCCGCCGCCACCTCGGGTTCGTCGGCGACCATGAGGGCCATGGTGCGCAGCGTCTTCTCGACGCGCGTGACGGTGCTGTCGTTGACGTCGGTGAAGTAGTCGACCTGGCGGATGAGATCGAGGTAGATCTCGGCGATCAGATGATTCTTCGACGAGAAGTACGTATAGGCGGTGGCCGGCGCCACCTTGGCCCGAGCCGCCACCGCGCGCACCGTCAGGTCGGCATAAGAGGACTCGCGCAACATCTCCAGACCGGCGGCCAGCACCTTACGGAAGGTCTCTTCCTGTCGACGGTTGCGTGGCGGATGCGTCGAGCCATCTGTGAGCGCGGCAACAGCATCACTGGACACCTGTCCAAGCTATCCGACCGCACATGCATGAGGCAAGCGGCGAACAAAAATACCAGCGCATACCGCCTCTGCTGGAAGTGCCGGCCGCCGATCCTTGCTTGAGGTCGATGCCTGAGGCTATGGTTCGAAAGAACTATTTCGGACAGTTGTCCAGCAATCAGACACAGGAGGTCGGATGCCAGTCCTGGCCGATCGCGAAAGCCGGCTGCTCATCGACGGAAAGCTCGTCGCCGGAAGCGCGGGCACGTTCCCCACCGTCAATCCCGCCACCGAGGAGACACTCGGTGCGGCCGCCGACGCGAACGCCGAGGACATGAGTGCGGCGATCGGCGCTGCCCGCCGCAGCTTCGACGAGACGGGCTGGGCGACCGACACCGAGCTGCGCGTGCGCTGTATCCGGCAGTTACAGCGGGCGATGCGCGACCATGTCGAGGAACTGCGGGAGTTGACGATGGCGGAGGTCGGAGCGCCGCGGATGCTCACCGCGGCCGCCCAACTCGAAGGCCCTGTCGAGGACCTGACGTTCTGCGCGGACATGGCAGAGTCCTACCGGTGGTCCACCGACTTCGGTACCGCGTCGCCGATGGGCATCAAGACTCAGCGCACGATCGCACGCGAAGCCATCGGCGTGGTCGGCGCGATCACCCCGTGGAACTTCCCGCACCAGATCAATCTGGCCAAGATCGGCCCGGCGCTCGCCGCCGGAAACACGTTGGTGCTCAAGCCTGCTCCTGACACACCCTGGGCGGCGGCGGTGCTCGGCGAGCTGATCACCGAGCACACCGACTTCCCGGCCGGGGTGGTCAACATCGTCACCTCCAGTGACCACGGTGTGGGTGCGCTGCTGTCGAAAGACCCACGGGTGGACATGGTCTCGTTCACCGGGTCGACGAACACCGGGCGGGCAGTGATGGCCGACGGGTCGGCCACCCTGAAGAAGGTGTTTCTCGAGCTCGGCGGCAAGTCGGCGTTCCTGGTACTCGACGACGCCGATCTTGCCGGTGCCTGTTCGATGGCGGCGTTCACCGCGTCGATGCATGCCGGGCAGGGGTGCGCTATCACCACCCGCCTGGTCGTTCCCCGCGCCCGGTACGACGAAGCCGTTGACGCCGCTGCGGCCACCATGGGTGGCCTCAATCCCGGGGATCCGACCAACCCGGGCACGGTGTGCGGACCTGTGATCTCGGCGCGACAGCGCGATCGGATCCAGGGCTACCTCGACTCCGCCATCGCCGAGGGCGGCCGGTTCGCCTGCGGCGGTGGGCGTCCCGCCGACCGCGACACCGGCTTCTTCATCGAGCCCACCGTGATCGCGGGCCTCGACAACAACGCCAAGGTCTCTCGCGAGGAGATCTTCGGTCCGGTGCTGACCGTCATCGCCCACGACGGCGACGACGACGCTGTGCGCATCGCCAACGACTCGCCGTACGGCTTGTCGGGCACGGTGTTCTCACCGGATCTCGACCGCGCCAACGCCGTGGCCGCCCGTCTTCGGGTGGGGACGGTCAACATCAACGGTGGTGTCTGGTACTCCGCCGACATGCCTTTCGGGGGCTACAAGCAATCCGGCATCGGCCGGGAGATGGGGCTCGCCGGTTTCGAGGAATACCTCGAGATCAAGGCGATCGCCACTGCCGTCTGACATGCCGGGCCGGTCAACCAAGGAGACGTCAATGGGACTTTACGGAGATCAGTTCAAGGAGAAGGTGGCCATCGTCACCGGCGCCGGGGGCGGCATCGGTCAGGCCTACGCCGAGGCACTGGCCCGTGAGGGCGCGGCGGTCGTCGTCGCCGACATCAACACCGAAGGCGCGCAGAAGGTCGCCGACGGTATCAAGGGCGAGGGCGGCAACGCGCTGGCCGTCCGGGTCGATGTGTCCGACCCGGCCTCGGCCAAAGAGATGGCGGCGCAGACACTCTCGGAGTTCGGCGGCATCGACTACCTGGTGAACAACGCCGCGATCTTCGGCGGGATGAAGCTCGACTTCCTGATCACCGTCGACTGGGACTACTACAAGAAGTTCATGAGCGTGAACCTCGACGGTGCGCTGGTGTGCACCCGGGCGGTCTATCGCAAGATGGCCAAGCGCGGCGGCGGCGCCATCGTCAATCAGTCGTCGACCGCAGCCTGGCTGTACTCGAACTTCTACGGGTTGGCCAAGGTCGGGATCAACGGGCTGACCCAGCAGCTGGCCACCGAGCTCGGCGGGCAGAACATCCGCGTCAACGCGATCGCGCCGGGGCCGATCGACACCGAGGCCAACCGGACCACCACGCCGCAGGAGATGGTCGCCGACATCGTCAAGGGAATCCCGTTGTCGCGCATGGGTGAACCCGAGGACCTGGTCGGCATGTTGCTGTTCCTGCTGTCCGACCAGGCCAAGTGGATCACCGGGCAGATCTTCAACGTCGACGGCGGACAGATCATCCGGTGATGAGCGCCTGCGCGAAGAACAGAGGACATGGATGAGCGCCTGCGCGAAGAACAGAGGACACGGATGAGCGCTTGCGCGAAGAACAGAGGGTTTTGATGAGTGCTGACGACCTCAAGCTGGGTTATATCGGTCTGGGAAACCAGGGCGCTCCCATGGCCAAGCGGCTGGCGAACTGGCCCGGCGGGCTGATCGTGTTCGATGTCCGGATTGAGGCGATGACCCCGCTGGCCGAGCTGGGCGCCACGCTGGCCGACAGTGTCGCTGATGTCGCGGCCGCCGACGTCATCAGCGTCACGGTGCTCAATGACGAGCAGGTGCGTGATGTCGTCGGTGAGCTCGCCGCGCACGCCAAGCCGGGCACCGTCATCGCGATCCATTCCACCATCGAGCCCGAAACCGCGCCTGAGTTGGCTGGACAGTTGCGGCCCAAGGGGATCAGCATCGTCGATGCGCCGGTCAGCGGCGGCGCCGGCGCCGCCGACAAGGGCGAGCTTGCGGTGATGGTCGGTGCAGACGACGAGGCCTACGAGAAAGTCAAGCCGGTGTTCAAACGGTGGGCGTCGCTGGTGGTCCGCGCGGGGGAGCCGGGTGCCGGCACGCGGATGAAGGTGGCGCGCAACATGCTGACGTTCATCGGATTCGCCGCGGTGTGCGAGGCGCAGAAGCTCGCCGAGGCGGCGGGCATCGACCTGCAGAAGCTGGGCCGGGTGGTACGCCACAGTGATGCGCAGAGCGGCGGACCGGGGGCGATCATGTTCCGCGACGATACCAAACCTCTTGCCTCCGAACACTTCTTGCACGACATGTTCGTCCACACCCGTGGCCTGGCCGAGAAGGATCTGCGCCTGGCGCTCGGCCTCGGTGAGACCACCGGGGTGGAACTGCCGCTGGCCGAAATAGCCTTGCGCGATCTGGCCGCCGGACTCGGTGTCCCCCACACCTCGCCAAGCATTAAGGAGTAGCCGACATGGATGACGTGCGCCGTAAGGGCCTCGAGAAGATGAACGAGGTGTACGGGTGGGAGATGCCCGACATTCAGGGCGACCCGTACTTCGACCTGACCGTCGAGCATCTGTTCGGGACCATCTGGACCCGGCCCGGCCTGTCGATGCGGGAAAAGCGGATGCTGACGCTGACCGCCGTGACTGCAGTGGGGAGTTCGGACCTGGCGGAGATCCAAGTCAACGCAGCGCTGGCCAACGGCGAACTCACGGTCGAGGAACTCAAGGAGATGGCGGTGTTCCTCACCCACTATCTGGGTTTCCCGTTGGGCTCCAAGCTGGACGGGGCGGTGTCGAAGGTGGCGAAGCAGCGTAAGAAGGCAGCCGAACGCGGCCAGGGTGAGGACCGGAAAGCGAACGTGAACGCGGCCCTGCAGATGCACTCGGGTGGCACGCTCGATGATGAGTAGGTACGCCGCGCTGACGCGCGAGGAACTGGCCACGCTGGTGCCCGAACTGCTGCTCATCGGTCAGCTGATCGACCGTTCCGGGATGGCCTGGTGTATCAGTAATTTCGGCCGAGAGGAGATGCTGCAGATCGCGATCGAGGAGTGGGCCGGCTCCAGCCCGCTCTACACCAAGCGGATGCAGAAGGCCCTCAGGTACGAAGGCGACGACATCATCACGATCTTCAAGGGCCTGCAACTGGATATCGGTGCGCCGCCGCAGTTCATGGATTTCCGCTACACCGTCCACGACCGGTGGCATGGCGAGTTCCACCTCGATCACTGTGGCGCGCTGCTCGACGTCGAGCCGATGGGCGAGGACTACGTCCGCGGAATGTGCCACGACATCGAGGACCCGACGTTCGACGCCACCGCTCTGGCCACCAACCGCAGGTGCCAGGTCCGTCCGATCCACCGTCCGCCACGGACCCCGGCAGACCGCCACCCGCACTGCGCGTGGACGGTGATCATCGACGAGTCGTACCCCGAGGTGGACTTCATCCCGCAACTCGACATCGTCGCAGCCAGCCACGCCTACAACACCGTGCTGGAGCCGATCGATCGCGACGACGAAGGTATGGCGGACTATTCGGGCCCGCTGGTGTCGGACGTCGACTTCGGCGCGTTCTCGCACTCGGCGCTGGTCCGTATCGCCGACGAGGTATGTCTGCAGATGCATCTGCTGGTGCTGTCGTTCAACCTCGCCGTCGAGGCCCGCGCCAAGGACGACGCCGCGCTGGCGCGCACCATCCGCACCAAACAGCTGATCGGCATCGCCGGTGTGGCTGCGGAGCGGATCCATCGGGCGCTCAACCTGTCCACGGACGCCAGGGGGGCGCTGCGGGTGCTCGAGCTGCACCCGCTGCTCAATCCCGCCGCGTACGTCAGGGCCGACGTCGATCCCGGGTTCGTGCACGTGCGTTCGTCACCGGCGCACGAGGACGGGTCGTGGATCTCGCTGGTTTCGCCCGTGGCGGATCTGCCACTGCAGGCGATCGTGGCTGCGGTGGACCCGCATCTGCGGGCCGAGGTCTCCGGTACCGAGAGCGACTGGACCGTCCGCGTCATCGAGACCGACACCGCGGCCAAGGAGCTGCCCGAGGTCGAGGTGTGCAAGTTCAGCCGGGGTGCGTCCTGGCAGTTCGAGGACCGGAAGTCACTGCCGCTCACCGTCGTCTGACCCCCAGGGCCGCGCCGCGCGTTCCCGGGCGTCAGCGGGGCAGTACCGCGTTGCCGACCCACCGACGCAGGTAGGCCCGCAGCTCGTCGCCGCTGCGCGGGGGCCGGCCGGGGTCGATCACGAAGGACTGGATGATGCGCAGCAGGTGCTCGGAGAGCTGATCGAGACCCGGGTCGTCGAAACCCGCGGCCGCCCAGTCCACGTCGAGACGGCCCACCATGTCGCGCGCGAACCGCAGCGCGATGTCGGAGGTAACCGACTGCACATGACTGGAGCCGCCGGGCACCATGATCAGCCCGATGTACTTCTCGCGGGGCAACCACTCCAGCGCGGTCGCCACTGCCTCGGCGACCGCCTCGGCCGGATCGGTGATACCGGTCAGGTGAGCGGCCAGCCGCTGGAGGAACCCATCGACGGCGTGCACCGCGGCCGCCACCAGCAGGGCCTCGGTGCTGGAGAAGTACCGGTACACCGTCTGACGCGTGACGCCGACGGTGCGGGCCACGTCGGAGATGCTGAAGTCGGCGCCGCGTTCCTCGATGACCTTGCCCGCGGCCGCGAGGATGCGTGCAACGGCCTCCTCGTCCGAGGCAGGCTTGGCTCCTGACCAACCGTGGGTGCGCACCCACGAACTGTAGGCCACCCGTGATCGGGCTACCGGTAGGCGACCTGCAGGTCCTTGACCCCGTTGATCCAGCCGGATCGCAGCCGCTGCGGCTCGGCCACCTTCGAGATGTCGGGAATCTGGTCGGCGACCTCGTTGAACATCAACTTGATCTCCATGCGGGCCAGGTTCGCGCCGATGCAGAAGTGTGCGCCGTTGCCTCCGAAGGCCAAGTGGGGGTTGGGGTTCCGGCGAATATCGAAGGTGAACGGGTCGTCGAACACCGCCTCGTCGAAATTCGCCGAGCTGTAGAACAGTCCGGCCCGCTGCCCCTTGGCAATCGTGACACCGCCCACCTCGACATCCTCGAGTGCCGTGCGCTGGAAGCAGTGCACCGGGGTGGCCCAGCGGATGATCTCGTCGATGGCGGTGTCGGGGCGTTCCCGCTTGAACAGCGTCCATTGGTCGGGGTTGTCGAAGAAGGCGTTCATTCCGTGCGTCATCGCGTTACGGGTCGTCTCGTTACCGGCCACCGCGAGCAGGATCACGAAGAACGCGAATTCGACCTCGCCCATCGATTCGCCGTCCAGGTCAGCCTGGACCAGTCGGGTCACGATGTCGTCGGCAGGGCACCGGCGGCGGTCCTCGGCCATCGTGTAGGCGTAGCCCATCAACTCGGCGTTGGCCATCGTGGGATCTGAGTCGAAGTCCGGGTCGTCGGTGTTCAAGATCGCGTTGGACCAATCGAACAGCCTCTCCCGGTCCTCTTCGGGGACGCCGATGAGGTCGGCGATGGCCTGCAGCGGCAGCATCATCGCGACGTCGTCCACGAAATTGCCGCTGTCCTTCGCGGCGGCGCCGCGGACGATCTCGCGGGCGGCGTCGGCGAGCTTGGCTTCCATTCCTGCGATCGCCCTGGGCGTGAACAGGCGCGACACGATCTTGCGCAGTCGGGTGTGCTCGGGGGCATCGTGGTTGATCAGCAGCGCCTTGGTCAGGTCAAGCTGTTCGGCGGTCACCCCGTCGGGAAGGCGCATCACCGCTCCCTTGGCGTTGGTGGACCACTGCGCGCTGTTGCGCGAGATCGCCTTGATGTCCTCATGTCGCGAGATCACCCAGTAGCCGCCGTCGTCGAAGATCGACTCCGCCTGTTCGTTCCACCACACCGGGGCGGTCTTGCGTAACTCCGCGAACTCGGTCGCCGGGATGCCCTTGCGCAGCACATCAGGGTCGGTGAAGTCGTAACCGGGGGGCAGGAACGGGCAGCTCTGGGTCGCGGTCAAGGGGAAATCTCCTCATGGTGTGACGTGCAGCACTCAACCTCGACCATACACTGCGGCGCTAATATGTATGGCCGACGATGTCGAGAGTCCGGCGCTCGGTGCCACTAGGGTGTCCATCTGTGCACGTCCTGGTGGTTGGATCCGGAGCCCGTGAACACGCGCTGCTGCTCGCACTGCGCCGAGACCCGGAGGTCGACGCGCTGTCGGTGACGCCGGGCAACCCGGGCACCGCGGCGGTGGCCGATCAATACGACGTCGACGTCACGTCCGGAGAGGCGGTCACCGCGCTGGCCCGTCGTATCGGGGCCGACCTGGTGGTCATCGGGCCCGAGGTGCCGCTGGTGCTCGGTGTCGCCGACGCGGTCCGCGCGGCCGGGATCGCCTGCTTCGGTCCGACGAAGGATGCCGCCCGCATCGAAGGGTCGAAGGCGTTCGCCAAAGACGTGATGTCGGCTGCGGGCGTGCGCACCGCGGGCAGTGAGATCGTCGACAACCCCGGCCACCTCGATGAGGCGCTGGACCGGTTCGGCCCTCCCGCCGGGCAGGCAGCCTGGGTGGTCAAGGACGACGGGTTGGCCGCCGGTAAGGGTGTGGTCGTCACGCCGGACCGCGACACCGCTCGCGCGCATGCGGCCGGGTTACTCGACGCGGGACACCCGGTGCTGCTGGAATCGTTCCTCGACGGACCCGAGGTGTCACTGTTCTGCGTCGTGGACGGCGAGACGGTGGTGCCGCTGCTGCCCGCCCAGGACTTCAAACGGGTCGGCGACAACGACACCGGACCCAACACCGGCGGGATGGGCGCCTACACGCCGCTGCCGTGGCTGCCGGCCGAGATCACTCGTCAGATCGTCGACGAAATCGTCAAACCCGTTGCCGCCGAACTGGTCAGGCGGTCAAGCGCGTTCTCGGGTCTGTTGTATGCCGGGCTGGCGATCACGTCGGCCGGGCCGGCGGTCGTGGAATTCAACTGCCGCTTCGGTGACCCGGAGACCCAGGCCGTGCTCGCTCTGCTGGAGTCGCCGCTAGGTCAACTGCTGCGCGCCGCGGCCACCGGTGAGTTGGCCGGCCACCCGGCGCTGCAATGGCTGGACGGTTCGGCGGTCACCGTCGTGCTGGCCGCGGAGAACTATCCGGGACGACCGCGGGTCGGTGACGTGATCCACGGCGCGGACCAGGACGGGGTGCTGCACGCGGGTACCGCCCGGCGCGAGGACGGGAGCCTGGTGTCCTCGGGTGGCCGGGTGCTGTCGGTGGTCGGGACGGGGCCGGATCTGAACGCTGCCCGTGAAGCCGCCTACGCGACGATCGGTGCGATCCGGTTGCCGGGCAGCCACTTCCGGCATGACATCGGACAGGCGGCGGCCGAGGGCCGGATCTCGCTCTAGACCAGTAGCGGTGCCGCCCAGCTCAACTCGGCGGTCAGCTGCGAGGACCAGAACCCCGCGTCGTGGCCACCGGGGGGGAAGCCGCCCGCCGGGGGCGTCGGTAGCTGGGCGACGAACTGCCGGGTGGCGGCGTAGAAGGGATCGTCGAACCCGCAGTCGATGCGCAGCGGTATCTCGTTGAGGGCGGGCAGACGCCACACGGTGTTCGCCTCGTAGTCGGCGGCGCCGTCGAACGCGCCCGGCGCTGCGGCGCCGGGCGAGGTCCACAGCGCGGGACTGACCGCACAGATCGCGGCGGTGCGGGCGGGGCCCAGACGCGAGCCCAGCAGCATCGCTCCGTAGCCGCCCATCGACCAGCCCAGGAACGCGACCCGCGAGATGTCCAGTCCCTGTTCGGCGAGCAGCGGCAGGAATTCGTCGAGCACCATCGCCCCGGAGTCGTCACCGGAGGCGCGCCGGTGCCAGTACCCGTTGCCGCCGTCGACGGCGGCGATCGCGAACGGCGGCAAGCCGGCCCGGACCGCATCGGCCAGGAACTGTTCGGCCCCCATCGACATCACGGTGTGCGCCGAGGAGTCCTTGCCGTGCAACAGGATCACCGGGCGCAACGGTGCGGTCTGATCCGGCGGGCGCGCGACGGCCCAGTTGGTGACCGCGCCGCCGCGGGCCGCCGAGATGAAGGAGTCGGTCACGTAGGTGGCCGCGGGCGCTGCCGAGGCCACCGCGTCGCCCAGCATCGACGCCCCGGCGGCGACCAAACCCGCGCGCAGTCCGAACGCCAGCATCTCCCGGCGGTTGAGGGTCGGCATGCGCGACATCATGCCATCGACGGCGCCGGGCCACGCCGTGCCCAACGCGGGGCGGGAAAGCCTGGTGATTCGCCGAAAAACCGATGCCGGAACCCCGTGGCTGGCAGGATTCTCTGGGTGACGGCAGCGGTCACTCCCAAGGGAGAACGTCGGCGGTATGCGCTGGTCAGCGCTGCGGCGGACCTTCTCTGCGAAGGTGGCTTCGATGCGGTGCGCCACCGTGCCGTGGCGCGCCGCGCCGGGCTGCCGCTGGCGTCGACGACCTACTATTTTTCTTCGCTGGATGACCTCATCGCCAAGGCGGTCGAGCATGTCGGCAGCCGGGAGAGTGAACAGCTGCGGCGCCGCGTGCAGACGTTGTCACGACGCCGTCGCGGCGCCGAATCCACCGCCGACATCCTGGTGGACCTTCTCGTCGGCGAGAATCCCGAACGCGTCACCGAGCAGATGATCTCCCGCTACGAGCGCTACATCGCCTGTGCCCGTCAGCCAAGTCTGCGCGACATCCAGCGGCGTATCCTCAAGCAGCGCAGCGAAGCCGTCGTCGAAGTCGTCGAACGGTCGGGACGGTCGGTGCGCGCCGAACTGGTCACCGCGCTGGTGTGCGCGGTCGACGGTGCGGTGGTCGCGGCGCTGGTCAGCGAGGGTGAGGGGCCGCGCGCCACCGCCAGAGCCACCCTGATCGACGTCATCGATGTGTTGGCCCCGTTCAACTAGCGTTTGCTTCTCGTCGCCGGTGGTTACTTGGGATTGGGCATGGTCGCGGGAGCGGCACGGAATCGGGTCGGATCCTGCGGTGATGCTGCGGTCCCGGCCCGACTGGCCGATGATGAGGGTTTCGACGGATTTCAGGAAGGCGTGATGTCGGAAGCGGTGGCCGGGCCGAACACGCGTGCCAAACAGCCTGAGCTCAAACGCGTCATGGGCCCCGGTCTGCTTTTGCTGTTCATCGTCGGCGACATCCTGGGCACCGGTGTCTACGCCCTTGTCGGCGATGTCGCCGGTGAAGTCGGTGGGGCGGCGTGGCTTCCGTTCCTGGTCGCCTTCGGCGTGGCCACCGTGACGGCGTTCAGCTACCTGGAGCTGGTGACGAAGTACCCTCAGGCCGCGGGCGCTGCGCTGTACGCGCACAAGGCTTTCGGGATCCACTTCATCACCTTCCTGGTCGCGTTCGTGGTGATGTGTTCCGGGATCACCTCGGCGTCAACGGCTTCGAGGGCGTTCTCGGCGAACTTCTTCGAAGGCGTGGGAATGGACGCGCCCAAGGTCGGTGTCGCGGTGCTGGCGCTTCTGTTCATGGCCGCACTGGCCGCGATCAACTACCGGGGCGTCGGGGAGAGCGTCAAGCTCAACGTGGTGCTGACCATCGTCGAGATCACCGGCCTGGTGGTGGTGATCCTCGTCGGGCTGTGGGCCTTCACCGGTGGCGGCGACGTCGACTTCTCCCGGATCACCGCGTTCGAGACCTCCGAGGACAAGAACACTTTCATGGCGATCTCGGCGGCGACCTCGCTGGCGTTCTTCGCGATGGTCGGGTTCGAGGACTCGGTGAACATGGCCGAGGAGACCAAGAATCCGGTCAAGACGTTCCCGAAGATCCTGCTGTCCGGTCTGTCGATCGCCGGCGTTGTCTACGTTCTGATCTCGATCGTCGCGGTGGCGCTCGTGCCGGTCGGCAAGCTCGAAGCCAGCGACACCCCGCTCGTGGAGGTCGTCAAGGCCGGCGCTCCCGGGCTGCCGATCGACGCGATCCTGCCGTTCATCACGATGTTCGCGGTGTCGAACACCGCGCTGATCAACATGCTGATGGCCAGCCGGCTGATCTACGGCATGGCGCGCCAGCACGTGCTGCCGCCGGTGCTCGGCACCGTGCACCCGACGCGTCAGTCACCGTGGGTGGCCATCGTGTTCACCACGCTGATCGCGTTCGGTTTGATCCTCTACGTGTCGGCGTTCGCCAGCAGCAACGCGATCGCGGTGCTCGGCGGCACCACCAGCCTGCTGCTGCTCGCGGTGTTCGCCGTCGTGAACGTGGCCGTGCTGGTGCTGCGCCGCGACGTGCGCCAGGCCGGCGGGCACTTCAGGACCCCGACGGTGCTGCCGGTGATCGGATTCCTGACCTCGCTGTATCTGGTCACGCCGATGTCGGGACGGCCCGCTCAGCAGTACATCGTGGCCGGCGTCCTGGTCGCAATCGGCGTCGTGCTGTTCTTCATCACCCAGCAGATCAACAAGCAACTCGGCATCCGGGACGGCCACATCACCGACCCGACCCACCTCGGTTCAGGCCCGAGCTAACCGAGCCTTTCGGTGAGCCGCTGTAAGCGGTTGTCCAGCAACGTGGTTCGGTGAGCATTGCCGTCCAGCTCCAGGTAGCGACGGCCGAATCGGGCCAGCAGCGCATCGTCGAGCCGGCGCACCGCGCCGGCCGGGTAGCGATAGTCCATCGCGGCATTCACCGCGCCGGTGTCCACTCCGTGGAGCTGGGCGTCCAGCGCCTCGATGGACTCGATCCCCAGATCGAGAAGCAACCCGGCGATCCATGCGTAGTGGTCGGTGCGCGACCAGCCGGCATCGGGGAACCGGTTCCCGAGATAGGTCGCCAACACCGCCGTCGGGATCCTCGGGTCGTCGGTGATCTCGGTGACCTCGGGGGTGGCGGTGCGCAGCCGTTCCCGCACGGCGGAGAATTCGCGGTCGGCCAGCTCCAGCAAGCCGGCAGCCAGGGTGAAGCGGCGGTCCAGATCGGGGGCGTGCGCGGCGGGAATCGAGCCCTTGTACCGGATTTCATGTTCGAACTCCGCCCACGCGTGCTGGAGCACGGTGCGCACCTGGATCGACGCGGGCTGCTGCACTCCTTCCACGCCGACGAGCAGATGTCTGCTGGCGTAGCCCCACCGGCCCTCACGGGCGGTCTCCTGCCCCATGTCGCGGTCGTCGAGCAGTCGCATTTCCTCCGAGAGGAGCTCGGCCACCGAGGCGACGTCCTCACGCAGATAGGTGATGACCCGCAACCCGATCAAGTCGGTGATCTCGACCAGTGGCTCGGTGAAGACGGGCCGGCCGCCCGCGGTGCGTCGGTCGGCCTTCGCGGCGAACGACTCCACGGTCTTGGTGCGCGCCGTGACCGACAGGTAGTTGATGCCGGCCTCGTCGAGCAGGCCGGTGACCAGACCGAGGTAATGCTCGGTCGCGGCGACCAGTGCGGGACGCCGGGACTCGTATTCGGCGACGGCCGGCGACACCGCAATTGACTGCCTGGGCCGTTGTGCCCGAGCCGATTTCGGGCGCCGGTCCGGCGGCAGTGACGGGGTGACGATGTAGCCGGAGCCTGCGTCGCCGTAGATCGTGACGTCCTGCGGGCGGTGATACCAGTAGAGCCCGACGTAGGCACACAGCACCGCGTCCACCGGGTCCTCGTCGCGGTCGAGGTGGCTCGGTTTGACCGCGGCCTCGACCCGTTTGCGCAATTCGACCCATGCGACGCTGCGGTTGACGCGCAGCCGCGGGGAGGCGTCGTCGAGACCCTCGATCAGCGTCATCAGCCGCAGCAGTTCGCGCTGCCTGTCCTCGAACGGGCCACGCTTGTACTTCAGCGTCTTCTCCAGTTCGAACAGCACGATGGTCGCCGGATGCGGATACACCTCGATCGCGCGCCGTGGCGAACCAGAGGACGGATCCATGTCGAGTCCCAGGCGTTCGGCGATCCGGGCGGCCCGCGGTTCTTTGAACTCGGGCCGGTCGGTGAACGCGGGGCGGGCACCCGCCTCGAAGCGCTGGAAGTCGCGGTTGTAGGCAGTCTCGGCGGGCCGGTGACCGGTCGCGTTCTTGACGATCAGCGGCGCGTCGATCGCGACCAGGCATTCGCCGTCGGTGAAGGGCGCGAGGGCCGCGACGATGCTGTCGTCGTCCTGGGCCGCCCCCACATGCAGGAGCCGACCGCCGGCGTCGACCACGGCGACACCGGTCTGGTTCTTCTCACCCCAGGCGAGGTCGAGCCCGACGAAGTGCATGGGGCTACTGTGCCTCATTCTGTGCCGGTGCAGCGGCCGATAGGCTGTGTGTTCGTGAGTGTCCCCAACGTCCTGGCCAACCGGTATGCCAGCGAAGAGATGGTGGCGATCTGGTCGCCGGAAGCCAAGATCGTCGCCGAGCGGCGGTTGTGGCTGGCGGTGCTCAAAGCCCAGGCCGAGCTCGGTGTGAACGTGCCCGACGGTGTGGTCGCCGACTACGAGCGGGTGCTGGAGAACGTGGATCTGGCCTCGATCGCCGCGCGGGAGCGGGTGCTGCGCCACGACGTGAAGGCGCGGATCGAGGAGTTCAACGCCCTGGCCGGCCACGAGCACGTGCACAAGGGCATGACCAGCCGCGACCTCACCGAGAACGTCGAACAGCTGCAGATCCGCCGCTCGCTGGAACTGGTGCGTGACCACTCCATCGCGGTGCTGGCCAGGCTGGCCGAACGCGCCGCGCTTTACTGCGACCTGGTGATGGCCGGGCGCAGTCACAACGTCGCCGCGCAGGCCACGACACTGGGCAAGCGGTTCGCGTCGGCCGCCGAGGAGCTGCTGGTCGCTCTGAACCGGGTGATCGAGCTGATCGACCGGTACCCGCTGCGCGGCATCAAGGGGCCCATGGGGACCGCGCAGGACATGCTCGACCTGTTCGACGGGGACACCGAACGGCTCGCCGACCTGGAGCGACGGGTCGCCCAGTTCCTCGGCTTCTCCCAGATGTTGACCAGCGTGGGTCAGGTCTACCCGCGCTCGCTCGACCACGACGTGGTGTCCGCGCTGGTCCAGCTCGGGGCCGGCGCGTCGTCGATGGCGCACACCATCCGGCTGATGGCCGGGCACGAACTGGTCACCGAGGGCTTCGCACCGGGCCAGGTCGGATCGTCGGCGATGCCGCACAAGATGAACACCCGTTCGTGTGAGCGCGTCAACGGACTTCAGGTGGTGCTGCGGGGATACGGTTCGATGGCCGCCGAGCTGGCCGGCGCGCAGTGGAACGAGGGCGACGTGTTCTGCTCAGTGGTGCGCCGCGTCGCGCTGCCGGACGCGTTCTTCGCCCTCGACGGCCAGACCGAGACGTTCCTGACCGTCCTCGACGAGTTCGGCGCCTACCCGGCGGTCATCCAGCGCGAACTTGACCGCTACCTGCCGTTCCTGGCCACCACCCGGATCCTGATCGCCGCGGTGCGCGCCGGCGTCGGACGCGAGACGGCCCACGAGGTCATCAAGGAACACGCCGTCGCCGTGGCGCTGGCGATGCGTGAGAAAGGCGCCGAGCCCGACCTGCTGGACCGGCTGGCCGCCGACCCGCGACTGCCGCTGGATCGGGCCGCGCTCGACGCCGCGCTGGCCGACAAGCAGGTCTTCACCGGTGCGGCCGGCGACCAGGTCGACCGGGTGGTCGCGGCCGTCGACGACCTGATCGGGCGGTATCCCGAGGCGGCCAAATACACCTCGGGCGCCATTCTGTGACGGTCCCGGGAGCCCTGGCGGGAGTCGACCTCACCGATCTCGACAACTTCGCGGCCGGGTTCCCGCACGGGCTGTTCGCGGTGCACCGCCAACACGCCCCCGTCTACTGGCATGAGCCGACGGAGAACACCCCCGACGGAGAGGGCTTCTGGTCGGTGGCGACCCACGCGCAAACCCTTGCGGTCTTTCGCGACCCGGACACCTACTCGTCGGTGACCGGAGGGGAGCGCCCGTTCGGCGGAACGCTGTTGCAGGACCTGCCGATCGCCGGTCAACTGTTGAACATGATGGACGATCCCCGCCACGCCGCGGTGCGCCGGCTGGTCAGTTCGGGTCTGACCCCCCGGATGATCCGCCGGGTCGAGGACGACCTCCGCGCCCGGGCCCGGCGCCTGCTCGACGATGTCGAACCCGACACCCCCGTCGACTTCCTCACCGACATCGCCGCCGAGGTGCCGATGCAGATGATCTGCATCCTTCTCGGTGTGCCTGAGTCCGAACGGCATTGGCTGTTCGAGGCGATCGAACCCAGCTTCGACTTCGGCGGCGCGCGCAAGGCGTCGATCACCCGGCTCTCCGTAGAGGAGGCCGGGTCACGCATGTTCACGTACGGTCAGGAACTCATCGCGGCCAAGCGCGCCGAACCCGCCGACGACATGCTCTCGGTGGTGGTGAACTCCGGCGACCCGCAGCTGACCGACCTGGAGAGCTACCTGTTCTTCAATCTGCTGTTCAGCGCCGGCGCCGAGACCACCCGCAACGCCATCGCCGGCGGCCTGCTGGCACTCGTGGAGAACCCGGCCGCCTACCGCGAGTTGCGTGCCGACCCCGGCCTGCTGCCCACGGCCATCGAGGAGATGGTGCGGTGGACCTCGCCGTCACCGTCGAAGCGGCGCACGGTGACCCGCCGCGCCACCCTGGGCGGGCACACCGTCGAGCCCGGACAGAAGGTGCTGGTCTGGGAGGGTTCGGCGAACCGGGACGCGGCCGCCTTCGCCGCGCCGGACCACTTCCAGATCACCCGGAAACCTAACCCGCACTTGGGTTTCGGTCAGGGTGTGCACTACTGCCTGGGAGCCAACCTGGCGCGGCTGGAGCTGCGGGTCATCTTCGAGGAGATCCTGCGGCGCTTCGACGCCGTGACCCTCGCGCGTCCGGTCGAGTGGACACGCAGCAACCGGCACACCGGCATCCGGCACCTGGTGGTCGAGTTCAGCGCTTCACCCTAAGCCTCGATCCGTGGACTGAAGTGATTGATGTGTCTGCTGAGACTGTTCTTCGTGGTGCGGGGGTGTGGGCATGGGGTAATCGCTGGTCTGCCCAGCATTTCCTGTGTGCTCCGGTAGGGGCCTGCTCG
>NZ_JBTBFV010000057.1:0-33834 GCF_054786995.1 Mycobacterium sp. ZZG | reverse complement strand
TTCCTTTGCTCGAGTGACTTTGACGGGTCTCTCGAAGAATCACGCGATGACCTTCAATCATTCGGCAACGACACGCCGGTACCGCTGATCAGGTCCGACTCGTACACCACTCTGCTGGACGCAACCCCGCGGATCGGGCAGTGCCAGGCGCAGCAGTTCGGCGGTGCCCTCTTCGCGTGCCTCGACATAGGAATGCTGCGGGTCCGGATTGAGGAACGCGGAGGTGTTGTAGCCGACGCCCTGCAGATGGACCATCTCGGGGTGACGATTCACCGCCATGCATTGCGGCCCGATGTTCCACGTTCCCCAGGTCCCGGGAACCGCATATCCCACATATTTGGGTCCTGTACCCGGGGTCGGCGTTGTGGGCAGAATGCCCAGCGCCTTCTTCGTCTCGAAGTCACAATCACCGGGCCGCGCATTGGGATTCGCCGGCAGCCGGGGCTGGTACCCGCTGGCGTTCTTACGTGACTGGAACTCTTCGACGAACGCGGCGGTCGCCGCATCGTAAGTGCCGTTCAGCTGGACACCCAAGGGCACGGAGTAACTGCCGAATGCCAGCAGGGCCCGGCGCTGAATCAGCCGGACCTGGTCTCCGGAAAGGGGCTCGACGCCGACGCGCCAGATCCCATCCCACGCCCTTCTGGGTGCCCCGTTCCCGGCCGGCTGAACATGCGTGGCGTCCGGAAGGGTCTCGCGCACACCGTCGGTCACCGCGGGCGCGGCCTCACCGTTTCGCTGCGGCTCGTCGATGCGGGGCTCCGCCTGGGTGTCCAGTGAGCTGACGGGACCGCCGGCGAACCGCCAGAAGATCCGCCCGTTCTCGAACCGCTGATACACCGTGTCCGGCCCATCTTCGATCTCCCGGGATTGCGGCCAACCGAACTTGCCGTCCTGACCGCCGGCACTACGCCAGGTTTCGCCGATACCGCCGTGCACCGGCCATGCGTGGTCGTCGCCGTTGCGGTGATAGATGGCGCCGTGTTCGAAGCTCTGCCATGTCCCCCGGTCGGCCTTCACCGCGTCATCGGTCGGATAGCCGAGGAACGATGTCTCCCAGCCCACGGATGCCCAGAAGTCGCAAATGCCCGGCTTCGGGACGGCGAAGGTTCCGGTTCTGGGATGGAAGTAGATCGACCCGTGTTCATAGTGGGCGTACCGTCCTGATCCGTCGGGGCAGGATAGTTCGCGCTCGGCGATGATCTTGTCACCCAGCCACTCGTTCGCGTCGCGCACGGCCTCGATCCGAGTTTTGACGCCCGGTTGGGGACCGGCATTCACGTAAGCCTCGGGGCCGCGGTCGATCAGTTCCTGAAGTTCTCGGCGGAACTGGTCGAGGTCGATGCCGGCCGGATCGATCTTGCCGTGGGCCAGATTGTATTCGCGGTGACCGCAGAACCAGGATGCGTCCTTGCCCAGATACCACAGGATCGCCGCGACGCCGCATTTGTAGCTTCGGAGTTGCTCAGGTGTCCAGTCCCACGGCGGGGTACCGCGACTCACCGCCTCGATCCCGATCGTGTACCAATTGGCCTCAGTGCTGAACTTCGACGCCCATGCTGAACCCTTGCCTCCGCCCGCATGCCAGCACACCCCGACGGCGATGAACTTGAACGTGCCGTCCTTCTCCAGGACCAGCTGCGCCAGAGGGCCTTTCAGATCAGCCCGGCCGTGCTTGACGATCTTCCAGTCGTTGACGCCTCCTCCCGCTGTGTGGTGGCCGATGACGCCTCGCACCTCTCGGAAGTCACCATGGCCGTCGTTCAACGGATTACCTATGTCGGTGACGGTCAGTCCCCACAGCCGCAGCACGTCCGGGAGCCAGACCGGGTCTCCCCGCCACACGTCGGTGAGTGGCTTCAACTGCTCCACTGTGTCTTTCGGCTGTTCCTGCACTACAGCGGGCATGGTTTCCTCCTCAGTTCCCCACTGGCCGAACAACGGCTTCAGAATGCGGTTGCGGTCGACTCCGATGCCGTTGACCTTGCGCTTGTCGATCTCGAATTGCTTGATGTGCGCCGCAGGATGTGCCGGTGCGTCTTTGTCTCCGCCCCAGCCGTGTTCCCAGAAGTAGGTGGCGATATCGGCCTCTCGGCACCGATCGATCACCCAGGGATTGCAGTACACACCGAGGCGCTCTTTGCCCAGAGATTCCTGCCAGGCCGCAAGGTAAGGTTTGACCTTCGTCTCCCACTCCACCTGGGTGGGCGCCGCGTCGATGGAGACGTAGATGACGCCTCGGGGGTGGCCTCCGGCGGCTTCGTGAATTGCCTGTCCTCTGAGCGCGTCCTCTTTTCCTCCAACGGATCCGCGAATCCAGTCGGAGGTTTCGAAACCTCCCTTGGCGAACTGATAATTCGAAACGATCTGCAGACCATGCCATGTGAAGTCCTCGGCTTCGGCCCGAGTCAGCGGCTTTCCCTGCATCCAGTTCGCCCGCCGATCCGACACGTAGCGGACGGCACCGACGAACCCGGCGTCCTTGATCGCTTGCGCCCCGGGGACCCCGGCCGAATAGTCCACCAACTCCTTACCCACAAGGTCAGCCCTCACTGCCGCGCCGACGGGCTCGGCCGGCACCGATTCGCCGGCAATGGCGGCGTCCCGCAGCCATGGCAACGGGTCGATCTTCTGGTTGGGATCGTAGCCACGAGGCATGACCGACAGATGCAGATGAGGTGCGACGCCACCGTTGGTGGCCTGGTTGGGATTGATATGGCCGATGCGTTGTCCGGCTTCCACCCGGGCGCCGTCGGCTACTTCGCGCACGATGTGCCCGTATTCCGTTGTACCGCCGCCGTCTTCAGTGGGGTGGTCGATGACCAACCATCCCGCGGGATCAGGGCCCCCATAACCCGCGGCGGCGCCCGAGTGAATGACCCGTCCTCCCGCACAGGCGAACACGGGTCGATTGGCCGATCCGCCCGGCCAGCCGAAGTCGACGCCGGCGTGATGGTTGCCCCACCGCGGACCGAAAGGCGAGGTGATGATGTAGCCCCGTTCCATGGGCCAGAACCGTTGGTTCATGACGACACTCCGTTTCCGCTGAGGTCCGGGCGTTTCACCGCCGGCGCAATCTCGGCAGTTTCGAAGAAGCGGTTGATTCCCGCGCGAAGGCGCTCGTTGCGCCAGTACTCACCGTGGCCGAGCGTCTCGTCTTCCAGTCGTTCGGTGACGTCGACGTTGTCGGTCTCGCGCCTGGTAGGGACCACCGATCCGATCGGATCGGTCTTACGCCAGTAGTTGCGCCACCACGTCCCTTTGTACGTCATGCCCCACGTCTTGACGAAGAACTCGTCGTCGAAATAGCGCGGAAAGAACGTGCGATAAAGAGTGGACAGCGTTGAGCCGCAGGTGAATAACGCAATGCGGTCGGAGCGGGCATTGTTGGAGGTGTGATGCGTGCGGGCTTTCAGCGCGTCCCGGTCACTCTGCCCTTCGGTCGGTTGCTCGGTCCAGTGGCCACCGTGGACAAACCAGGCGCACACCACCGACCCCTGGCTGTGCCCAACCAGTGCGAGCGGAGTGTGCGGATACTCCAGCGTGACGTCGTTGATCGTCTGCCGGATGCCTGCCAGAAGCGCACGCCGGTACGACGCTCCGGCCAAGGGGTGCAGGTCGGGGGCCCAGAATCCGGCGATGTCCGCGACGGAACCGAAGATGCTGCGAAGCCGCGCCGCCAACCGCTCGGGTCTGCGGATGACGACCATGAGGATCGCCACCGCGCCGGCCACCTGCAAGGCCACCAGGAAGTCGGCGATCAACCATGGGTCGGCGTTCGCGAACCCGCGATACATCAGGACCCACAGACCCGCCGTGGCGACAAGGCCGATGGCCACCGGTGGAGCCAGACGACGCGGCAGCGCAACGACCAATTCGTGTGTGCCGCTAGGATTTTTTTGGCGTCGGCCACTCCTGCGCGTCGCTTCGGCCAGGGCTATCGACTTCCGCTGCTTGGCCAGTTCCACGCAGAAGACGACCGCGAACACGGCGAGTGCGCCCAGGAAGTACACCGGGATCAGGTCGATGCTCAGTGCTTTCGGCACCCGCGCGATCACCTTGACACTGAGATCGTCGAACCGCGGAAGCAAGACGTGGCGGATCTGATCCTCGGGTGATACGTGCTGCGGTGGACCGTTCTTCGGCGGGACGAAAATGAACACGCTGTCGAAGAACTTCCGGAGCATCGAACCTGCCGTGTGCAGCAGTGTGATGGCCAGGACCAACAGCAGCGCCGCACCCGCCAGCGCTGCACCGTTGGTCTTCTTCCACAGGGCCAGCGCGCACAGGCAGAGCGCCACGATGAACACCAGGCCCGTGGTGCAAGCGATGATCAAACTCATCGGATCCACCGCGACACCCGGATCGCCTGCCGGGGTGAGGATCCGGCGAATCCAGGCGTGCGGATAAGTCGCCGGCTTCGCATGGAGGAACTGGATCATGCCCACCAGCACCAGAATGCTGGCCACCGATATCATGCTGCCCGCCCGGTCCACGAGGGCCCGTCCGACGAACATCCGGTACACCACGAAAGCGATGAGGATCCCCGGACCCACACCCTGCAGCAGGACTCCGGTCAACCGATCGTCGCCGTGTGCCAGAGACCGCCACGCCGTCTCGAAGATGACGCTGATCCAGGCTGCCATCGCCACCGTCAGGCACAGGCTGGCCACACTGATCCCGGTGCGCATCAGATGGCGTGACCGGTCGGGCGGCTCCATGTAGCCGGCCACATTCAGCAACGTGAACGGAAAAGCAAGGTACCAACCGAGATGCCGCGTGATCTGGCGGTTCGCGCGACTCCAGTTCACCAACCGTAACGGGTGTCGTGGCAGCGGCGGCACCTCGCCGATCCATACCCGGCTGTCGACCAACTCCTTGTATTTCGGCCGCCCGAGTGCACTGAACGTCGAATGATCGCCGATACCGTGGACACGCACCTCGACGCCACCACGTGAACCATTCGGCGTCGTCGGTGCGGAACGGTTACTGTCCCGCACCTCCGGAGCGGGCGCCGCGGCGGTGGCAGCGGTCGCACCGTCCTCGACGTCGAAGAACTTCCCGCGAGGATCGAACCTATGATGGGCTCCCCCACCGTCGAAAGCTTCGAGCGCGGTCGGATCCGAGTCTGGCGACTCCGTGCCGACTGAGGATCCGCTCTCCGTAGTGGTCATGGTCAAGCCCCCAACCATCGAACGTGTACCAATGCCACGATCCTGGTGCGCAGTCCCAGGCCGGGAGACCGTAGTGGTCTACCTGCAGTGAGCGGGAAACAGGTAGGCGACTACGCGTGCGGCCCGCTCGTTCGGACCCGACGATTACTCGCGTCGCCACGATCGTGGCCCCGGTGAGAGATAGAGGGGTGCGCCATGAACAAGAAGCGCGGGGTCGAACACCTCATCGGAGGTTGTACGGTGCTTCTGATGTTGCTCGTAGCCACGGCGAGCCCGGCGGCAGCCGATGAGAACGACTTCCTCTACGACCTGAACAACGCGGGCATCGGTGGGCCGCCCGACAAGCTGATCCAACTCGGCTGGAGCATCTGCGGTCAGCCAAGAGACTCATCGATCGCGGCCATCGACAAGGACACCGAATTGACCGAGGGCGACGCGGGGTTTCTGTATGACTCGGCCGTCAGGTTCCTGTGCCAAGGCGGACAGTGAGAATATCCCCGCTGATCCGGGTCCGGAGTTCGATGATGGCGCGTACCCCGAACCTTCCAGAGGTTCTTCTCGCCGGCAGAGCAACCCTCGATTTGCCGTCGACGAAGCAGTCATCACGAAACCGGCATCGTGACCAACGGGCAGCCTTTTCCACGCAGGTGGGCAACTTCGGCGAACCCCCAGGTTGTCGAGCACGTAATCACCGCATTCAGCCATCACATTTGGCCACGCCGAACCCTGGTGGCCTCCGGTGGGCAAGAGCACCCTTCTTTGCCTCTTCACCGGCCCGTACCCCTCTCCCGGTGACGATCAATTTCCTTAGTCAACAAGCGATTCCGGCACGTGGCTGCAAAATCCCGATACGCACCCCACAGCGCGTCCGGGTGGCCACAATTGTTCCCGAGGCCACTTTCCCGAACGTGAACTCGTTCGGTGCTCATGCCGTCAGTGGGGGATCATGACAGACATCGCCACGGGGTTCCTTCGAGCCATCGAGTCCTTCCTCAACTCCCGTCTCGGGCATATGGCCGAGACCACCTGGGACGACACGGGCCCCTTCCTCGGCGCGGTCGTCACCTTCGACAGCGCGCAGCGAAAGGCCAAGTTCGACGAACTCAAAGCGGACATCGAGGCGATGGGCCCGGTCTTCGAGAACATCGGCAAGAAGATCAAGAAGCAGACCGAGCTCATCAAGAAGATGGTCGCCGAATCGAAGACGGACATCGGCGACGACGACTTCGATTTCGACGTCGCGGCCCGCGTCGCCATTCGCATCGGGATGGCACTGTCGGCCGCCGACGAGGCCTACAACATCATCGCCACCGAACTCGCCAAAGACGCCGCCGGACAGGTCGACGACAACATCCGAACCGGCCTCATGGACCTGTGGAATCCCACCGCCCAACCCTTCAAGGACCTCGGCGCCGGCGCCGGAAATCTGCTCAACAAGTTCGGCAGGCTGTTCGGAATCCAAAACCTGCTCGGCGATCTCGGCGAGACACTCGTGCTGGACCGCGAGGGCAACGGCTTCAAACTCGTCGTCAAGGCCGCCAAATCCGGGCCTGCCAGGCTCGGGGCCTTAACCCTCGACCAGCTCTCGTTCGAAGGCTTCCTCCAGTTCAGCGACCGCGAGATCGCCCACCCCACCGACGAAGAGAAGAAGTCTCTGGTCCAGCGCGGCGACAAGTACTACATCGGCGACGTCGGCATCATCGGTCTGCGCATGCGCACCATCCTGCAACCCGGGCTCACCAGCGACCCGCTGCTCGCGAAGGTCATGCCCGGTTCCAGTGAGCCCAAGACCACCACCATCACGGCCGTCTCACTGGACACCGGGCAGGGCTTCTATCTCGGAGACGGCCGCGGGAACGAGAAAGCCGTTCTGCCGGTGCGGTTCTCCTATCCGGCGGTGGAGCTGCGCGAGATGGCCCTCGGTTTGGTGCGCAATCCCGCGCGTGAGGTCACGGCCTTCGAAATAACCACGTCGATCGTGGCGAAAATGGGAGATGCGGTCGGCATGCAGGTCGTCGGCGGCGGTCTGGTGATCACCCCCGAGGGCGCCACCGAGCAGCAGGCGATGTTCGAGATGCCCGTGTCGACCCGCTGGCCCGACGCGATCGGGCTGCGCGTCAAGGCGGGTCCCATCACCGGCGGCGGCTTCATCCAACGCGTCGAACGCACCTACAAGGTCGACGGCAAGGACGTCAAGCGCATCGAGTTCGGCGGCGTCATCCAACTGCAGATCCTCAAATTCGGTGTCTCGGCGATCGTCATCCTGTCACCGGATCCGTTCTCGCTGGTCCTGGTGATCGGGGTGCGCTTCCCCGTGGCCATCGAACTGAGCTTCGGATTCACGCTCAACGGCATCGGCGGCATCCTGGCCATCGACCGCGGCCTGTCCCTCGAGGCGCTCAAGGCCGGGATGAAAGACCACCTCCTGGACAAGATGCTGTTCCCTGACAACCCGGTCGCCGACGCTCCGAAGCTGCTTGACAAGGTCGCCAACGTCTTTCCCCCACGCTCGGGCGGCTTCGTCGTCGGTCCCATCGTCGGACTCGGGTGGGGGTCTCAGGCGAAGTTCGTCGAGATGAAGCTCGGTGTCGTGCTGGCGCTCCCCGACCCCATGATCGTGGTGCTCGGTTCGCTGCGCGTGCGCGTGCCCACCAAAGAAGCTCCGATCACCGACATCAAAGCCGATGTCTTCGTAGCCATAACGCCGGACTATCTTCTGCTCTTCGCGAGCATGCGCGACTCGAAGATCGCCGGCTTCACCGTGTCTGGTGACCTCGGTCTGTACATCGAATGGTCAGGCTCGGGCGGGTTCGAGTTCTCCGTCGGTGGTTTCCACCCCGAGTACGAAAAGCTCGTCGGGAAGAAGCCCAAGCTCGGCGAGATGGACCGGCTCACCATCGATCTGTCGCCGGCGAAAGCCATCAGCTTCGTCATCAAGGCGTACTTCGCCATCACCGCCGGCTCGGTACAACTCGGGATCGACGGCAGGCTCAACGCGGACTTCGCCGTGATCACCGCGAAAGCGTGGCTGACGCTGGACATGATCTTCATCTGGTCACCGCGGTTCGCCTTCAAGGTCTCCATAGAGGTCGGTGTCGAAGTCGAATTGCTGGGCTTCACCTTCGCCTCGATCATGTTCCGCGGATCGCTGGAAGGCACCCGCCCCTTCAAACTCGCCGGACACCTCAAAGTGGACGTCTGGTTCCTGCCCACCTTCGACGAAGACCTCGGACCGATCACCTGGGGTGACGAGGAGCCCCAGAAGCTGCCCCCGGTCGACGCCCTCGCCTTGGCCGCCGCAGCTCTCAACGAGCCCGACTCGTGGAAGGCCACGCTGCCCGAGCACGCCGCTCAGATGGTCACGCTTGCCGAGGTCGACGACGTGTCCGGGCGCATCGCTCACCCACTGGCCGGGCTCGAGGTGTCGCAGACTCAGATACCGCTCGGGGTGAAGATCACCCACGTCGGCGCGTCACCGGTCACAGCGGACATGGTCACCCTCGGGATGCCGGTGTCCTCGGCCGGCGAAGCTGCGGCGGTCAGCGAACTCCGCACCCCGTTCGCCCCGGGTCACTTCTTCGACCTCGAGGGCGAGAAGCTGCTCGCCCGTTCGGGTTTCGAAGAGCTGCAGGGCGGTTGCCGGATCGCCGCGGCCACCACCCCCAAACTCGGCGCGAAAGCCCAGGAGAACGTCGCGTATCGCACCTACGTACGCAACGAAGCGGACCGGCTCCTGCCCGATCTTCGGGAGAACTGGAAATTCGCCGCCTTCGGAAGCGCATATGTCCGCACCAGCAACGTCGGTCGTATCACGGCCGCCGCCGCGAACCCTTATCTGCCCAGACCTCCCGCCGACCCGCCCGTCGACATCCTGCCGCAGGGCACGTCCGCGCTCACCGACATCGCCACCGGTGGCCTGCTCCTGGCCGGTCTCGGCGCATTGAGCGCCACCGAGGCCGCCGTCATCGCCGATTCCGTGGGCGCCGCCGGATCGGCTGTCCGGACCACCGTGAGGGGCTGACTGATGACCGATATCGATGCCGTCGCCGCCCAGGTCGTGATGCCGCTCGGCAAGACAGCACGCAACGTCGTCGCGGACGCATTCAAACTCGTTGTCCCCGAAGAGGAGCGGTTCGTCGAGAGCAAGGTCGCGATCGAGAAGCTCGAGTTCGCATCGTTCGCGGTCGGGGGCCTCGCAGCCGCGGCTGAACAACCCGCCCAGGGCGCGGCGCGGTCGAGTTCCAAAGTGACGCTTCCGCTGGCGGACAGTGCGGACGTGCAGGCGAGCGCCGGGTTGACCGTCACGCTGTACGGTCCCGGCGACGTGCGGGGTATCGATCCCGCGCAGATCGTGCGCCGGTACCCGGCGCCCGGCACGCTCAGCGCGGAGGAGACGATCCTCGCGCACGTCGAGTTCAACCGGCCTGAGCTTCCGTGGGCCTTCTCGGCGGCACCCGCGGCGGGCACGCTGCGGCCGTGGCTGACCCTGGTCGTGGTCGAAAGGTCTGCGGCACAGTGGGAGTCGGGCACCGGCCTGCTGCCGGTGCTGCGTGTGGCCCGGGACGCTCTTCCGCCGCTGACGTCCGTGCACCTGTGGGCGCACGCCCAGGCCCCGCAGACCGACAGCGGAGCACCACTGGAGGTGCGGATGTCTGCCGAGTACGCCGCGGTGAACCTGTCCCGTCTGCTCTCGCCACTTGTGCTGCGCGAGAACACCGATTACGTCGCCGCGGTCGTTCCCACCACCGATGTCGGTGCGCGCGGCGGGCTCGGTCTCACCGGCGGCACGCTCGATCCCGCGTGGACGTCGGCCTCGGATGACCCGGTTCGGCTACCGGTGTACGACCGCTGGGAATTCCGCACCGGACCCGACGGTGACTTCGCCACCCTGGCGCTGCGGCTGACCGGGGTGGTCGCGCCCTATGAGGTGGGCCGGCGCTTCATCGACGTCTCCGAACCCGGCCGACCGCTCGGCTCGCTGCCCGCCGGCCAACCGGGCGGCAAACAGGTGCTGCGCTGCGCGCTGTATTCGCCCTCGCCACCGCCGACTCCGGAGAAAGCCGAAGCCGAGACGGCGGTGTGGCCCGACGCGATGGTCGACGAGCTACGCAGCGAGCTGGATCTTCCCGCCCAGATCGAAGGCACACAGGAACGCACACAGGACATTCCGGATCTTCCGATCGTCGGCCCGCGCATCTACGCCAAACTGCACCGCGGCGCATCGGTCATCACCGGCGACGACTGGTTCGCCGAACTCAACCTCGCCCCCACCAAGCGCATCATCGCCGGACTGGGCACCCGCGTCGTGCAACGCGACCAGGAACAGCTCATGCAGGCCGCGTGGGCGCAACTCGGCGAAGTGGAGAAGGCCAACCGGGCCATCCGCCTCGCACAGTTCTCCGAACTGCTGGCCCAGCGGGTGCACCGCAGACTCGCCGATCTACAGCAGGGTCGCCTCCTGCAGGTGGCCGCCCCGCTGGCGGTACGGGTCTCGATCTCCGACGGTCGCACCCTCGCCGCGCGGGTCGCCTCCAGCGCCACACCGGCGACAGCACTGGCCGGAGCCTTCCGGCGGACGACTCGTCCCGACGGGCCGGTCCTTCGCCGGGCCGGCGCCCAGACCCGGCAGCGCGCCGGAGAGGTCGTCGGCACGGGCGCGGCCATGCGGGACTTCACCCGCGTCTACGAGAACCCCGACGGTGTCGGCGCGCTCAGCAGCCAGGCCCTCGCGATGCTGGACGCTTCACTCGTCGCCACCGCGATCGGCATCCCTGTCGGCACCGTGCCTAACGCTCTCACCGCGGCCAACGCTGCGATGGCGGGCGGCCTCGCAAGCCACCTCACGGACACCGGCAGCTGGGCCGCCCCACAACAGGACTTCGATCTGGGGGCGGTGATCGTCGATCAATGGCGTAACCGGGTTCTGGAAGGAACGACCCTGCCCGCACTCAAAAGAGTTCGCGCACAACGGGTCGGTCCTCTCGCGGCAGAGTTGGCGAAGTCCGCGGTCGCCACTCGGGTAGGCATGCGCGGGCAGTTCGAGAGCCAAGCCCTTGACCTCAACGACGTGTTGGTCGAGCGGGTCGGAGGTGTCGACCGTGTCGGCGGTTTCATCGCCCCCGACGGCGACGGGCACGTGCGCCGCGGCGGCGGATTCGCACACGGCGGCGCGGTGCTGCGCGGTGCCACCATCGGCGGGGCCGTCGCTCGTTTCCCGGCCGTAGGTCCCCGGCTTCCAGCGACCCGCGGACGATTACCGAGCAGGATCCGCGGCCTCAATCACATCGACTCGTCGGTGCTCATACATGTTGACGAACACAGCCCCGCTGAGACCAGAACCCGCGCGCTCGGGCAACTGGCCGAGCTCGGTGAGGTGCGGGCCACCCCGTTCCTGGACCGAGCCGATGCCTTCTCCGTCACGACGCTGCGTGACGCGATGACGGTTTTCGCCGACCCGGGCGGTCTGCTCGACATCGACAAGGTACCGCGGAGAGACACCCTTACCGTCGACACGCTGTTCGAGCGACTCGACCCGGCACATACCGTCCGCTCTGCGCTCAATGGTCGGCTGCGGCTCTCGACCGCACTCGCGCCAAGCTGGTTCGCCAGACCGTTCATCACACCGATCATGGCGGCCCCGCGGTTCGACCGGCCCATGTATCAGGCGCTCAACGACTACAACCGCGACTGGTTGGTCCCCGGGCTCGGACTGCTGCCCGACGACGATTTCGTCACGGTGCTGAGTTCCAACAGCGAGTTCATGGAGGCCTTCCTGATCGGGCTCTCTGATGAGATGGGCCGCGAACTGTTGTGGCGCAGTTACCCCACCGACCAACGGGGAACCTATTTCTGGAGGTTCTGGGATGCGCAGGACGACGAGCTCAGACAACCCATCCACGCCTTCTCACACCTCCCGCTGTCGAAACACATCTCGGCCGGCGGAACCGGCGGCAGCGAGCCACGCGCCGTGATCGTCGTGAAGAGCGAATTGGTGCGCCGCTACCCCGATCTAATCATCCAGGCGGTCAAAAACCCCGGTCCCGTCGACAATCCGGAATTCGACGAGGGCGCCGTCGTCGCAGAGCAGTTGTTCTCCGCCCACCTCGAACCCGACATCGCGCTCGTCGGGGTCAACCTCGCAATAGCGGAGATGGACGGGCCCGAGTGGTGGATCCTGATCGCCGAACATCCCACGGCGACGCGTTTCGGGCGGCCACTCGACGCCGACATGGACGCCGGAGACCTCATCAATGGACGTTTCCTCAAAGTACCCGCGGCATCGAACTCGGCGGAGTGGGCCAAGGCCCGCCTGCACGATCCGGTGCGCGTGGCGTTCCAGGCGACCGACCTGATCCGCAGAGGAGACTGAGCAGTGCCCATCAACACGCCTTTCGAGCTACTTACCGCGCGCAACACCATTGCCACCCTCGCCGACCAGCGCAGCCGTCTGATCTCCGGGCCGATGGACCGGGCACGGCGCCGCGACCTCGCCCGCGTCGACCTCGAACTGGCCGGCCGCATCGGCGGGATCTTCGATCTGATCGACCCTTGCGACGCCGCCCCCGACGTGCCGCTCGTACTGCTGCCGGTGCGCGTGCAGACCAAGATGCAACCGGGAACATCGACCCTACGGGTGCGGATCACTCCCGACGAGGTGCACATCGACAGCCTGCTGCGGTCCATCACCGAGCCGGAAAAGACTGCCGGACAGGCCTACTGGACTGCGCTCTGGTCGGGCGCCGAGGCGGCCCGCGCCTGGGGCGAGTTGGTCAGCGCCGTCGGCGCGAGACGCGCGGGCTGGATCGCCCATGCCACCAGGCCGACGAACCCCGACCAACGGGGAGCCGCACCACCGGCGTTTCCGGACTCCCCTGTCGAGATCGCCGACGGCACTGTGGCGCGCTGCTTACCCGACCACTTCGTTGTGCGGGTCTACCCGCAGGGCGCAGAACCGATCACCGTCTCCGGTAGCCCCATCGCTCGCGACCTATCCATCTCACCGATCGCCCTCGGTGACAACGAGGTCGTCGACGCCGGCGGTCTCAAAGTACCGGCCGGTTCGGAGTGGACCGTCGACTTCGATCAGGCGGTCGCCGTCGGAATGGGCGTGGAGGTCGAGCTGCCTCCGGGGACCACCGTCATCGACACGCTGGTGGTGGTGGGCACCCGACGGTCGGTCTCCGAGCAGCAGAATGCGGCCGACTTCGCCGACCTGTTGACAAGTCACCGCTTCACCGACGGCTTTTCGCTGCCGGCCGCCGGCACCCCCACCAACAACGCCGAGGCCGACCGATCGCCTTACCGTCCCGACGCGACCGCCGGGCCTCCCCCGACCGTCCCGCTCACACCGTCGGCTGATGCGGGCGCGCTCGGCCGTCTCCTCGGCGTGGACGCCACGATCATCGAGAACCTGCTCGATACCGAGGAGCCGCGCTCGTCACTCGGTGCGGCTCAGCAGGCCGCCAACACCGCGCTGTGGTTCGCCACCTGGGGGCCGGTCCTCGACCGCATCGACGATGCGAGCCAGGCGGTCACCCCGGCGAACATCGAATCCGCGCGGCGGGCGCACCGCGATCATGTGCGCGGCGCCGGGCATGCCCCCGCCGTGCGGATCGGCGCGCAACCCTACGGTGTGCTGCCCGTGACCGACCTGCACCACTGGACCCCTCGTGCAGGAGAGACGACAGCCCGCCTGGTGCCGCTCGTCGAACGCGCCGTCGGACGCTGGGTCATCCGCTCCCGGAGCCTCCCTCATATCGGCCCCGGCGACGACGTCAGCGACGAGGCGCTGCTCGACATGCTCGGCACCAGCCCGGTGGCCCTCGGGGTACGAGCCCGGCCGGCGGTCGACGGTGCTCAGTTGTCGGCATGTGCGGCGGCCGTCGGCGCCGACCAGGCCCGCGTGCGCGCCGAACTCCAGATCACGAGGGCGATGCTCGCTCAGTACTCGCCCACGGCGGCAGCGTGGTTTATGCCGCCGTCACTCAACAAGGAAAGCCGAACCATCGCGCTGCCCCTGGTGTCCGAGCGGGACGCTGAGGTGATCGACCAGATCCTGGCCGACCGCAGCCCCGCGGTCGACAGCGTCCTGCAGGCCCTTCTCGACATCGCCTGGGACACCGCCAAGGCCGCGGGCTTGTCGTCTGCGCCCGAGGCCTATGTGCCGCCGCTTCTCGACCTGCTGACGATACCGCCCGACATCGCAGCGATGGTGCAGGCCGCCGCCACCCCGGGAAGTGCCGCACCTCAACCCGATTGGGTGTTCGCCGCCGCCGACTCGCTACGTTCCACCGTGCATTTCGCCGGCCAGCCGACCGACCGGATCAGCCTGGCGGCCATCGAGCCGGTACCCGAGATCCGCACATCGCTGGCACAGGTCGCGCTCGACCTCGGCGACACCGCCGAGGCCCGGTGGATCGGCCAGAACGCGATCGCGGGCAACCTCGATGCGTTCGCCACTCGTGGTGAGGTGAGCGCCGCGATGACCGCCTTGGGCGCGATGCCGATCGAGGAACGTCGCATCGCCGTCGCCTCGGCCCTCGACGTGGCGTCGCACCGGGTGGACGCGTGGGCGACCGCGCTGGCGTCATCACGTCTGCCCGGCGATGCCGAACCCGCCATGACGCTCGGGGCCTTCGGATATGTGGAGGACATCCGGCTCGGCACGCGCGGCCGGGAAGCGCAGGGATGGCTGCACGCCCCGAGCAGCTCGCACGCCGTGGCCGCGGGCATGCTGGCCAGTGCGAAACGCTCGAACATCGGGGCCAAGGACGGCCGCGAGCCCTTCGCGATCGACCTGTCCAGCCGGCGCGGCACCGAACTGCGCCGCGTCCTCGAGGGTGTCAAGGCGGGTCAACCGATCGGTGCTCTGCTCGGCTACCAGATCGAACGCGCCCTCACCGGATCGGCCGCGCGATTCCAGCTGACGCTGCGCGAACTGGCACCGCTGATCACCGACGAACTCGACAACGACCTCGCCGAAGCCGACCGCAGCACGCGCGTCGCGGCGGCCAACGTCGTGGACGGTGTCGGACTCCTCCGACAGTTCCCCGTGGAAAGCCTTACCGGGGCTGCTCCGCCGCTGAAAGCGAAACTCGGTGTGCGACCGGCGAACGCGTACATTCCTGACGGCGGCTGGGACGCTGTCTCCGCAGAAGAGTGGGATTGCGTGGTGGGCGCGCTTCAGAGTGCATCCGCGACCCTGGACGCGGTGGCCGACGCCCTGCTCAGCGAATCGGTGCTGCAGTACGTGAGCGGCAACCCCGCGCGGGCGGGCGCCGCGATGGACGCGATGGCAGCCGGCGGTTCGGTCGACCCCGAGCTCGCGGTGCTGCGCGTGCGCCAGCCCGGCCGCACGCTGACCCACACCATGTTCACGGTCATTCCCGTCGATGCGACCGGATGGTCGACCACGCGCCCGCGGGCCATCGCCGAGCCGCGCCTCGAGGCGTGGGCGGCGCAGCGTCTCGGTGATCCCGCGGCCATCATCGTCACCGACGCCCACGGCGTACGCCACACACTGGCAGAGGCGGGGTTCGCCGCGCTGGACTTGGTCTTCAGTGACGACCTCACCACACTCGACCGGGATCTGCGCGCCGCCATCGCCGGAATGGGAGACACCCCGCTCGCGGAGAACCGGGGCGACGACTGGCCGGTCGGGGCGATGCCGATCGTCGCCGCGGCGACGCTCGCCGCAACCCTTCGCGGCGTGGTGTCCGGCGGGAACCCGCTGTCTCCCAACGATCTGGTGCGTCCCGGCGCCGGGCCACAGCGCACCATAGATGTCGACGATCTGCTGCGCCGATGCGACGCCCTGCTCGACGCCTTGGAAGAGGTACTTGAGGCCGGTGAGGCGGTGATCGCCACCATCGACCCGGAATCACATGCTGTCGACGAAGCAGATGTCGGCGCCGTGGCAGAGGCGGTCAGCGGGTTGGCGGCATTCGGCGTGCCCCTTCTGCCCGATCGCGCCATTCCCACGAACGCCGGCTGGGCGTGGGGGGCGTGGCATACGGCGGCCGCCCGGCTCGACAACGCCAGAGCTGTACTCGACGACATCCGGGCACCACGCGACACGTCACCGAGCCCGGGAGAGTTCGTCGACGCTGCCGCCGCGGTGGCCCAGGGAATTCTCGGCGACGGGTTCCGTATGCTCCCGCTGCTCGAACCCGTCCCGGGCCCAGACGATTTCGTGGACGCGTTGACCGCCCCCGCCTTACCCGCGCCCGCACCCGCGCGGATCGGTGCCTTCGTCCGCGACCACGCCACCGTGCGCGCCGGAGTCGGCCGGTTGGCCGAAGCCCAACTCCTCGGTCGCGCGCTCAGTCGTCCGGCCGCACTCACCGTGGTTCAGCTCACCGAACGCGACGCCGGCGTGGCAGCGCCGGGAACAGGCCGGTGGCTGGCCGGGCCCCTACCCGACGACACCCCGTGGCCGTCACACAGCGCGGCACATCTGGTGGTCGAGCTGGTCTCTGCTGCAGCCGGATTCCGCGGACGGTTCGCCGGCTTGGCATTCGACAGCTGGGTTGAGACGCTGCCGTTCCAGCCCGACGCGCGGGCCTTCGCCGAAGGTGCAGATGCCGACAACCCGCTTCGCGCGGCCCGTGCCACCACCGGCTTGGCGGTGCACGCCAACCAGGCATCCGCACGCGCCCCCCCAGGTCGTCCTCTCCGCGGTGTCGCCAGACGGAGCACGATGGACCACCGACTCGGTCGTACGGGCGGTGCTGTCCGCCGTCGATGTCGCGAAGTCCCGGTTGGTGACGCTTGAGACGGTTCCCGGGGACGCGGCGATCCTGCCGGCCATCTACGTGGCCAGTCCATGGTTGCAGCCGCGGAAGGGCTTCGCGTTCGGCGAACTGGCCGCGGTCACATGGAACCAGGCGGCGGCGCCGTTCCTCTCGGAGGTGAAGTGATGGCCGAGATCGACCCACTGGTCCTGATCGCGTCGAAGGTCAACCCCCACCTGCTGGAGCTCGCGAGCCAGCTGCAGCTCATGAATCCGCCCGCACTCGTGCGGCTCGAGCCCGACTCCACCACCGGTGACCCCGCACCGGGCTCGGAGGCGCGCCTGGCCGACCCCGCATGGATGCTCGGGCGACAGTGGCAGTTCGGCGAATTGACCGGCGAGGATGCCGGATCCGCGGTGTCGGTGCGGGTCACCTCACGCGCGTTGCCGATCACCGCGTGGGCTCCTCTTGACGACACCACGGTCGATCTCGACGCGGTGCAGTGGCGACCATGGCATTCCGGGGCGATCCTCGAAGAACTGCTGCAGGATGTGCCTGCCCTCGCCCTCGGCTCCGGGTTGCGGCAGCGCGCCGAGGCGGGCGCGCAGCTCGCCGATCTGCTCACCGATGCCGGTGAGACGGAACTCGCTGCGGCACTCTCACTTTCACACCGGTTGTCCCTCGACGACGATCCTCAGTCGCCCGAACAGCCCGTTGCCGGGGAGTCCGAGGCCGACCGGGTAGCGCGTTTGCAGAGGGTCGCCGCCCGGGATGCGCTGGATCCCCAGGCCAAACGGCTGCTCACGGTACTCGGCGGCGCCGTCCCGGACGGCCGCGCGCTTGCCGCCGACCTGGCGGCCGGCGATCCGCCGTGGCTTGCCGACGCCCACGACGCAGACGCCGTGCGCTCGGTGCTGAGCACCTGGCACACCTGGTTGACCGGCGCGGCAGACTCGGGTGGCGCCTGGTCGACGGAACGTCTGGAATACCGTTTCGCGCTGCGCTTCGGCGATGGCGACAACGCCGTTTTCGCCCGCGGAACACAGTTCGGCGCCGCGGAGATCCGTTGGAGCGATCTGGAATGGGTGGATACCGCCAGTGGCGACCTGCCCGACGGAGCGCCGACGGGCTCTCCCGTCGAGACCACGGCGACCATGCTCGCGACCCCTCTGCGTTTCCCGGGCATGCCGGCGGACCGGTACTGGCAACTCGAGGACGGCAAGGTCGACCTCGGAGCGATCGAGGCGCAGGATACGGACCTCGCGCGACTGTGCCTCGCCGAGTTCGCCATGTCCTCGGGTGACGACTGGCTCGGCGTTCCCGTCGACGGTCTGCTCGGCGCGATCAATCAGGTGACCGCGGTGCACGTCACCGACGACTTCGGCGAAACCGTTGCGGTGCCGGAGTTCTCGGATCCCAACTTCACGATGTTCCGGGTGTCCACAGCCACCGGCCGCCCGCTGCCCGGCGTCGTCTTGCCACCGGTCGCGGCAGGCACCCTGGTGGGCGACGCGGTCGAGGAGGTGCTGTTCCTGCGCGACGAGATGGCCAACATGGCCTGGGCCATCGAGCTCACGGTGCAGGGCCGCAGCGGTGATCCCCGGTCGCGGGCCGGTGAGCCACAACCGGAGCCGGATCCGTGGCCGCCGGACCTCGATCCCGAGGAACGCCTGTACCGGCTGCAGACGGCCATACCCGCGCACTGGATACCTCTCGTGCCCATCGCGCCGCGACCGGGACAACTCGCCTTGCGGAAAGGTGCCTTGCTGCGCGACGGTGTCCCCGTCGAGGCCGTCGGAGTCACCCTTGCCCCCACTCCGTTGACGTTCCCTGGTGAGGAGTTGCCGCGCGAGGGCCTACATCTACGCGCCGTACCGGTGCTCGCACGCCGTGCCGACGGCACCTATGTGCGGTGGACGGCATACCGCGTCCGAACCGGCCGAGGTGAAGCCTCCAGCAGGCTGGCCTGGGATTCCGCACTGGCGATCAACGACCTTCGCTGACACGATCCACCGGGACCTTCGGGTCACGCTGATCGCAACCGTAGTCTCCGCTCGACTGGTGACATCTACTTGGGCCGATCCGTGTTCCTGACGCGAAAACCCCTCCCGGAGGCCCACCCCATGCTTCGCTACTTCGTGCGCACCGCCCTGACGCTTGCCATCCTCGGTTCGGCCGTCGCCTGTGGCAGCAGTGATGACGGATCGGAGGGTTACACGCTGCGCATCGGCGCGACGTCCCCGACCGGCACTCCTGCCGGGTCGCTGGGCTGGGGTGACAAGCAGGGCATCCTCGCCGAGCAACTCAAGGGAGCCGGCGTCGACAAGATCGAGTACTCGTTCTTCCAGTCCGGCAGCGACGTCGCATCGGCGTTGTTCGCCGGTGCCATCGACGTCGCCGCGATCGGCGACAACCCAGCGCTGCGCGCCCGCAGCCGTGACCCGAAAGTTGTTCTGCTGAGCCTTGACTCGGTCAGCGGCGACGCCTGGCTGGTCGGCGCCAAAGGCGGCCCGACCGACATCGGCGGGCTGGTCGGCAAGTCGGTGACCGCACCGCAGGGCACCATCCGCGACCGGGCGGCCAAACAGCTGATCGACGCCGCCGGACTCAACGGCAAGATCCAGGTCCGCGACGTGCCGACGCCCGAGTCGATCGCGGGCCTGAGCTCCGGGCAGATCGACGCCACGGTGGTCACCGGGGCCAGCGCGATCGAGTTGCAGCACAAGGGCTTCCCGATCATCGACAGCCTCTCCCGGCACGGTCTGGGCAGTACCGGCACCAACATCGCGTTGACCACGTTCACCGACGAACATCCCGGGTTCGCCGACGCGTGGCGCCAGGCCGTCACCGCGGTCAACAGCGACATCCAGAAGAACTTCGATCAGTACACCGACTGGGTCGCGCAGACCGACGGCACCGAGGTCGAGTTCGTCAGGGAGGCGACGCGACCCGACGAGTTCAACACCGAACCATTCCCGAGGCAAGGTGTCGATCAGCTCCAGGCCGCCTACGACTTCCTCGAGGCCGACGGCTCCCTGGAGGGCCGGTACTCGGTGACGGAGTGGGCCGGAGCGCAGTCATGACCGTCGTCGCCACCCCGGTCCGCGCCGAGGCGTCGAGCCCGGACCTGATCGACGTCGTCGCCGGCCACCGCCGTCGGCGCAGCGTCTGGGCCCGCATCCCGCGCCCGCTGCGCCGGATGATGGGACCGGGGCTGATCCTGTCTGCATGGGCCGTCGGTTCGGCGACCGGACTGCTCAACGCTGATCTCTTCCCGCCGCCGGCGGATGTCGCGACCACCGCGTGGCGCCTGCTGACCGACGGCCAGCTCGCTCTTCACGTCGGCGCGTCGGCCACCCGGGTGCTGACCGGCACCGTGCTGGGCATCACCCTCGGCGTCCTGCTCGCGGTGCTGGCCGGGCTGACCCGCACCGGCGAGGACCTGCTCGACTGGACCATGCAGATCCTCAAGGCGGTACCCAATTTCGCGCTCACCCCGCTGCTGATCATCTGGATGGGCATCGGCGAGGGCCCGAAGATCGTGCTCATCACCCTCGGAGTCGCGATCGCGATCTACATCAACACCTACTCCGGTATCCGCGGGGTGGACCAACAGCTGGTGGAGATGGCCCAGACGTTGGAGGCGCGCCGCGTCACCCTGATCACCAATGTGATCCTTCCCGGTGCGATGCCGAACTTCCTTGTCGGCCTTCGCCTCGGGCTGTCCAGCGCCTGGCTGAGCCTGATCTTCGCCGAGATGATCAACACCACCGAGGGCATCGGCTTCCTGATGTCGCGTGCGCAGACCAACCTGCAGTTCGACGTCTCCCTGCTGGTGATCGTGATCTACGCGGTGGCCGGGCTCGCCTCCTATGCGCTGGTGCGACTGCTGGAGCGGGTGCTGCTGTCCTGGCGCAACGGCTTCGGCGGCTTCGAGGGCGCGGCGTGACCGCCCCGGTGGTCACCATCCGCAACCTGCATCGCGCGTTCTGCGCCCAGCAGGTGCTGGACGGTCTCGACCTCGACATCGCCGACGGCGAGTTTGTCGCGATGCTGGGCCGTTCCGGTTCAGGCAAGAGCACGCTGCTACGCATCCTCGCAGGCCTCGACGGGCAGGCCGACGGCTCGGTGATCGTGCCGCGTTCCCGGGCGGTGGTGTTCCAGAACCCGCGCCTCCTGCCCTGGCGCCGGGCGCTGGCCAACGTCACGTTCGCGCTACCCGACGCCGGCCCCGACGCCCCCAGCCGGACCGCGCGCGGTCAGGCAGCGCTCGACGAGGTCGGCCTGTCCGACAAGGTTCGGTCGTGGCCGCTGTCGCTGTCCGGCGGTGAGGCCCAGCGTGTTTCACTGGCCAGAGCCCTGGTTCGGGAACCCGACCTGCTGTTGCTCGACGAACCGTTCGGCGCACTGGATGCGCTGACCCGGCTCAAGATGTACCGCCTCCTGCATGACCTTTGGGCGCGCCGGCACATGGCCGTGCTGCACGTCACACACGACGTCGACGAGGCGATCCTGCTCGCCGACCGGGTGGTCGTGCTGTCCGAGGGCCGGGTCTCGCTGAACCGTCAGGTGGAGTTGCCGTTCCCCCGCAGCCGCCGCGACGACGGTTTCGACGAACTGCGTCGGGCACTGCTGGCCGAACTCGGCGTCGCGGAGGAGGTCGGGCATGACCGCAGCCGGTGACGTCGACATGCATGTCACCGACGTCCTGGTGATCGGCGGCGGTCCGGCGGCCACCTGGGCCGCCGTTGCGGCCGCCGAAGCCGGAAGCCGGGTCACCCTGGTGGACAAGGGTTATTGCGGTACCAGTGGGGCCACCGCCGCCGGTGGCAACAATCTGTGGCTGATCCCGCCCGGCCCGCGCCGCGAGGACTCCATGCGTGTACGCGAGGCGGCCGCCGGTGGCCTGACCGATGCCGATTGGATGGCACGGGTGCTGTCGGCGTCGTGGGACCGGATCGAGCAGCTGGCCCGATGGGGCTATCCGTTCCCGGTCGGGGACGACGGGCGGCAGCTGCGCAGCAGCCTGCAGGGCCCGGAGTACATGCGCCGGATGCGCCGCAAGGCCCACCGCAGCGGGGTGCGCATCCTCGACCATCATCCCGCGACCGCACTGACCACCGATGCGGACGGAATCGTCAACGGGGCCAGCGGAATCGCACGCCAGGAGGGCGGACGGCGGTGGCGGATCGGCGCGGGTGCGGTGGTACTGGCCACCGGCGGCACCGCATTCCTGTCGGGGTCGTTCGGCACCAATGTCGACACCGGGGACGGATACCTGATGGCCGCCGAAGTGGGCGCCGTCCTGTCTGGCATGGAGTTCAGCACCGCCTACGCATTGGCACCCGAGTGGGGCACCCACACCAAGGGACGCATGCTGCAATGGGCCAGTTTCTATGACGAGCACGGCCGGCCCTTCCCCACCGAGCGCGGCCTGGCCGGGCGCAAGGATGCGCAGCGGGCATTGGCGCGCGGTCAGCGGGTGTTCGCCCGTCTGGATCGCGCGCCCGAGCACATCCGACAGACCATGCGCGATGCCCAGCCGAACTACTTCCTGCCTCTCGACAAGGCAGGCATCGACCCGTTTGTCACCGCCTACCCGCTGCGCATGGTCTACGAAGGCTCGGTACGCGGGACCGGCGGTCTGCGGATCACCGGGCCCGACTGCGCCACCACCGTTCCCGGTCTGTTCGCCGCGGGTGACGCCGCGACCAGGGAACTGATCACCGGTGCGATCAGCGGGGGCGGCAGCCACAACGGATCGTGGGCGATCGCATCCGGAACGTTCGCCGGTCGTGGCGCCGCGGAGTACAGCCGCCGACGCACCGTCGATAAACCCGTCGAGCACGACCGCCTCGGGCTACGACCCGGCCACCGGAACGCACCGACCGTCGACGAAGTGGTGCGCGCAGCGCAAAACCAGATCCTGCCGCCTAAGCGCAGCCACCTCAAATCCCATGCTCGGCTCACCGAGTCGGCCGATGCCCTCGAAAGCCTGTGGCGGGACATCGCCGGCGGGCTGGCCCCGGTGCCGGCACGCGAGGCGTACAAACCGCGGCAGGCGGTCGCGCTGGTGGCCACCGCCCGCTGGATCACCGCCGCGTCGCTCGCCCGTTCCGAGAGCCGGGGTCTGCACCGCCGCGAGGATCTGCCCCAGATTGACCACCGGCTCGCCCACCGGATCCTGGTCGGCGGGCTCGACGAGGTCAGGACAGCACCGGATCCGGTTGCTCCGCAATTGATCTCTGCGGAGGCAGTGGCATGATCGAGATCATCAGCTCGACTGCGTGCATCGCCTGCGACGTGTGCATCAAGGTGTGCCCCACCGACGTGTTCGAGCGCGGCGAGGACGGTATCCCCGTGATCGCCCGGCAGTCGGACTGCCAGACCTGCTTCATGTGCGAGGCCTACTGCCCGGTCGATGCGTTGTACGTCTCCCCCATCTCGGCGCCCGTCGGACCGGACAGTCCGCACGCCGATGAGGGCGCCGTCCGCCGGGCACGGCCTGCTCGGCGGGTACCGCGAGATGGTCGGCTGGGGCCGCGGACGTACCGCCGGCGCGCTTCGGGACCGCAACCCGCTGTTGAAAGCTGTTCCACCGCTGCCGGAATCGCGACTGCCGGTGCCGGCGACCCCGGTGGATTCCCCCTGGGATCATCCGGCGGACTGACCAGCCTGGTCAGAGCGGCGTGGCCGCCACCGGAAGGCGGGCGGTGAGCGTGGTGCCCGCCCCGGCGGGGCTGACCACCTCGAACCGCCCGCCCACGGCCTCCACGCGGTCGCTGAGCCCGATCAAGCCCGATCCGTCGGCGGTCGCGGCGCCCCCGACGCCGTCGTCGCTGACCGCGATGATCAACTCGTCGCTCTCGACACGGGCGGTCACGGTCACGCCGTCGGCCCCGGAGTGCTTGGCGGCGTTGGCCAGAGCTTCGGCGGTGACGTAATAGGCCGCCACCTCGACCGGTTCGGGCAACCGTCCGTCGACGTCGACATCGACGGTCGCCGGGATAGCCGAGCGCCGGGCCAGCGACCGCAGCGTCGGGCCGAGCCCGCCATTGGACAGCACGGCGGGGTGGATGCCGCGGGAGAGTTCCTGCAACTCCCGCAGCACATCACCGAGTCCTTGCACGGCGCGGTCGAGTTCGTCGCGCACCGGCGTCAACTCCACGGGCACGGTGGCCTCGATTCCTCGCAGCCGCAAGCCCAGTGCGACGATGCGTTGTTGTGCACCGTCGTGCAGATCACGTTCGATCCCGCGCCTGGCCTGGTCGGCCGCGGTGACGACGCGGGCCCGGGAGGCCCGGAGTTGTTCGCGGGTCCGGGCGTTGGCGATCGCGGTGGACACCAGGTCGGCGAAGTCTCCGATGCTGTCTTTCCATCCGTCGGCAAGGGCGCCCGGCTGCACCGAGGCCACGATCAGCGCCCCGACCACCTGGCCGGCGACCGTGATGGGCGCCCCTGCGCCGGAACGGAACCCGGCACCGCGCAGGCGCTCGGCAAGCGCGCCCTCGACTGCGCGGTAGTCATCGACGTGTGCGGTCCGGCCGGTTCTGCGGATCTCGGCGGTGACGGTGTGTCCTTCCAGCGGGAAACGCTCGCCCATCGTCGGCCAGGACCGCCCCTGGGTGTCGTGCGCGGCGAGCACCACGCACTCCTCCCCGACGAACTCCACCAGCGCGGTGTGCTCCACATCGAGACCGCGCGCAAGCTCGGAGACCGCCGTGGCGTAGATCTCGGCCAGATCGGCCTCGCGTGCCACCAGGGTCGCGACCCGGCGGAGCGCCGCCTGCTGGGCGGCCAGGGCGTCGGCGCGCTGCCGCCGCCGTTCGGCTTCGATCGCGCGCAGGCGCGCCTGGCCTGCGAGCAGATTGGCCAGCAGCGCCAGCGGCAGGAACACAAAGATCGCCGTGACCAGACCGTCCAGATGAAACATCACGTACACCGCCGCGCTGACCAGCGAGGTCGCCACTGCCAGCCACGAGTTCCACCCGGCCGACACCACGAGAACCGCGAAGAAGAAGATGGCGCCGAACGCATTCTCCGGCGCGACACGGTGCAGGAACACCACCAGGGCGGTCTCCGCCGCGATAAGCCCGGCCGCCACGCCGATGCCCCAGCCGACCGGCCACGGCCTGGACCGCAGCACGAGCGCCACCCACTGATCCCGGCGGTTCTGTAGCTCCGGGACACCGAATCGAGGCTCGGCTGAGCTCACTGCGGGATGCTATCGCGGCCCGGGACGTTTCGACGGATGTGCTCCGTTCCGACCGTTGACATGCAAGTAGCTACTTGCCTATGGTCGTTTCGTGGGTGACGTCTTCAAGGCTTTGGCCGATCCCACGCGGCGGCTGATCGTCGACGAGCTGACCGACCGGGACGGCCAGACGCTCTTCGAGATCTGCGCGCGACTGGCCACCAAGCACGGGGTCAGCGCGTCCCGGCAATCGACGTCCCAGCACCTGGACGTATTGGAAGAGGCGGGGCTGATCGAGACCCGGCGCGAAGGACGCTTTAAGTTCCACCACCTGAACACCGCACCGCTGCGCGACCTCTTCCGGCGGTGGCTCCCCAACCCCGAGGAGAAAACGACATGAGGATCGGTTACGCCAGCATGCTGGTCGACGACCAGGACAAGGCGCTGCGGTTCTACACCGACGTGCTCGGCTTCCAGGTCAAGCACGACGTGCCCATGGGCGAAGCCCGGTGGATCACGGTCGTCTCGCCTGAGGATCCCGACGGGACCGAACTGACCCTGGAACCCGACGCCCACCCGGCGGTCAAACCGTTCAAGGACGCGCTCGTCGCCGACGGGATCCCGTTCACCGCCTTCGTCGTCGACGACGTCCGAGCGGAGTTCGAGCGGCTGCGCGCGAAAGGCGTTCGCTTCACCCAGGAGCCGGCCGACATGGGCCCGGTGACCACCGCGGTGCTCGACGACACCTGCGGCAATCTGTTGCAGATCCAGAGCAGCACGGGCTAGGGCACAGGTCGCCGGCGCTTCAGCCTTGACTGCGGTTCCACTCGATCCAGCCCACGCCGGTGCGACCGTCGGCTGTGGTCACGGTTCCCCAGGCGCGCGGGAACTGGCTGAGCCTTCCGTCGGCGGAGGTCAGCAGCACGGGTGCGTGGCCGCGGACCTCGATTGTGGCCGTGATGCCGGCGGGTTCGTAGTCCACCTCGGCGCAGACCGGTAACTCTTTGTCGCCGAACGTCGTTCGCGCGGTGACCGCGGCCAGCTCGACAAAGGGCCGGCCGTCGCGCTGCGCGTAGCCGATGCCGATCGGCGGGGCGCCGGGAATCAGGATCTGCGCTCCGTGCAGGTGCGTGCCGTCGTCGAGGTGCAGCGCGCTCCATACCCAATCCATGCTCCACCAGTCCCGGGCCGCCCAGGAGTGGTCCCGCTGGCCGGGCACCGCGGTGAATTCGTAGGTCTGCCCGTCGGCCACCACGGTTCCCGTTACGGTGCAGGGGATCTCGTACCGTGCAGAGATGCGGTACTGGTACGGCTGCCCGACGGTGGTCCAGGTCAGATCCATCGACACATCGACGGGCCGGCCGGCCTCGCCCCGCAGGATCGCAGCGGGGTCGTCGTGGGCCTGTCCCCGCCCCCGCACCGCGACCCGGTAGGTGCGCAGCGGCGTCGGCACGTCGATGTCCAACTCGATGCCGTCCGCACGGACACGGGTGTGATCCTCGGGCAGCGGAGCCTCGAAGTCGAGCAGCGCGATGGTCGGGGCGCCCGGCGCGCACACCAGGCCGTTGATCCACGCATGGTCCTGGTTCGGGATCAGGCCCAGCCGGATCCAGCCGCCGACCTGCTGCGCAGGGTCGGCGAAGTCGAAGTACCAGCTCTCACTCCACAGGTCTTCATCGGTCGGGGTGTGCCGTCCTTCGTCATCGACGTTGGGCTGCAACGGTTCCGGTGTGGTCGGTGCGGGCAGTACGGCCAGCGCGTCGGCGTCCAGCACGTGCTGGCAGTTTCGCGCGATCATCGCCATGAACATTTCGTCGCCGCGCTCGGTGCGTGCGACGAGCATCGGCGACACGATCGCCATGAGCACGCCGAAGAAAGCCTGGTGGCGCACCCCCTCGCGTACCTCGTCGAGAGTGATTCCGGCCGCGCCGAGCGCATCGTGGTAGGCGGTCAGCAGTGTGTCGTAGTGTTCGCGGCGCCGTTCGACGGGCAGCGCGCAGCCCAGAAAGTAGGCCACGTCGGTGAAGGCGGGCCCCCAGGTGACGGTCTGCCAGTCCACCACGGTCAGCGGACGGTCGGACCCGTCCTGGCCGAACAGCATGTTGTCGAGCCGGAAGTCGCCGTGCACGAGCCCGCGTGGCCGGTCGGCCTCGTCCTCGGCTGCCATATAGGCGTCGAACGATGCGACGAACCGTTCGCAGACCTCACGGTGTTCCGGGGCGATCTGGTCCCGGTAGCGGTCGATGTAGCCGGCATACAGCGCGCTGATCAGAGCCTGGTCGACCGGCGACTCGCGGTTGAGCCACTCCGCGCCCTCCAGCGTCTGGCTGCCGAGCAGTCGTCCGTGGACGTGCCCGATCTGGGTCAGCGCCAGCGTCGCCTGTTCCACTGTGGCCCCGCGGATCTCGTCACCCACCTGCGCGGGCGCAGCATCGGCGAGCAGCAGGTCGAAGGCGCCCGTCTGCGAGTCGTACGCGCTGTGATAGCAGGGCGCGACGGGCCCGCCGAGCCCCGGTGCGATGTTGGCGTAGAAGCTGACCTCACGCTCGTAGAGCCCCATCGCCAGACCGGTCTGGCGACTGCTGGGGTCGGCGGCGGCGACCTTGAGCACGACCGACGACGGCCCCGGGTCGCCGTCGGCGTAGCGCAGCGCCACGCGGTAGCACTCGCTCATCTGGCCGGTGCCGATGCGGTCGATGTCGAATTCGGAGACGGTGCCCTGCCCGAGGACCGCGGTCAGCCACTCGGTGGTCAGGTCGGCAGGGCGTTCGATCAGCTGCGGACGCAACGATGAGTGCACCGGGTCAACCTATAGCAGCCCCGGGAGCCTCGAGGGCCGGTTCGGCGGAATTCTTGACGACTGTCAACTAGCGGTCGTCGGTTCGTGTGCGCCGGCGCGGCGTGTCCAGCCAGCGGGCGATCCGCGGCTCGAACACCGCGATCAGCGTCGCGACGAAAAACCACATCACTGCAAGGGTGACGGTCGTATTCCAGGCGTCCAAGGAGATCCCGTCCGGGTCTTCGCTGTGGAAGTACGGCGTCACCACCAAGTGCTGGATGGCCGGCGCGGCCGCGATGCAGAACGCGAGCCCGGTCGTCGCGCCGAACGCGGCCCGCAGCAGCAGAGTGCGCGGGGTCAGCGCCGCCGGCGCGGCGATGTGGTGGGCGAGCAGGATGCACAGCAACATCACGCCGATGACGACGGCCAGCACGTCCCACTCCCCGGGACCGAGGATGAAGGCCACCGCGCCTGCGACGGTGGCCAGCGCCAGCGCGCCGGGATCCACTCGCGGCCGGTCGAATCCTGTCGGCATCTGCGGTTGCGCCCCCATGCCGTCACTGTAAGGCCACCGGCGACAGCGGCACCTGGCAAACCGCCGGTTCGCCCGTACTGTGGACGGGGTCCGGGCGGGGACCTCCGTCGCGGCAGACCGGAGGGGGCACATGAAAGTACTGGTTACGGGTGGCACCGGCTTCGTCGGAGCGTGGACGGCCAAAGCCGTTCAGGCCGCGGGGCACGACGTGCGGTTTTTGGTCCGCAACCCTGACCGGTTGACCACCAGCGCCGCGAAGATCGGCGTCGACATCGGCGACCACGTTGTCGGTGACATCGCCGACGCGGAAGCCACGTCGGCCGCGCTGGACGGTTGCGATGCGGTGATCCACTGCGCGGCAATGGTTTCCACCGATCCCAGCCGGGCCGATGAAATGCTGCACACCAACCTCGAAGGTGCCCGCAACGTGCTTGGGGGCGCCGTGCACGCAGGCATCGACCCGATCGTTCACGTCTCGAGTTTCACCGCGTTGTTCCGGCCGGATCTCGAATTGCTGCACGCTGACCTGCCGGTGGTCGGCGGCAGCGACGGCTACGGCCGGTCCAAGGCTGCCGTGGAGGCCTACGCCCGCGGACTGCAGGACGGTGGCGCGCCGGTCAACATCACCTATCCCGGCATGGTGCTCGGCCCGCCGGCGGGCGACCAGTTCGGCGAGGCCGCCGAAGGCGTCGAAGCGTCGGTGAAGATGCGCGGGGTACCCGGCCGCAGCGCGGGGTGGATCGTGATCGACGTCCGCGACCTGGCCGAGTTGCATGTCGCCCTGCTCGAAGCGGGCCGAGGACCACGCCGGTACATGGCCGGCGGACAACGAGTTCCGGTCGACAAGCTGGCCTCGATGATCGGCACCGCGGCCGGCCACACTCTGGTCGTCTACCCGGTTCCCGACGTGGCGCTGCGCAGCGCCGGCCGGCTGCTCGACATCGTCGGCCCGTTCCTGCCGTTTGAGACGCCGATCAACTCGGCGGCGATGCAGTACTACACCCAGATGCCCGAGTCCGACGACGAGCCCAGCCGGCGCGACTTCGGCCTGACCCAGCGCGAACCCGCCGAGACGATCGCCGACACGGTTGAGGGACTGCGTCAGGTGGGCCGACTCTAGGCGCCTGTGGTGCGCGCCAGCACGCCGTGCAGGACCAGATCGGCGAGCTTGGCCGCCGCGTCGTCGATGTCGGTCACTTTCCGCACGCAGACCGCGTACCAGGCGGCGCCCGCAATGACGTCCATGACGGCGTCGGCGTCCACCTGTGCGCGCACCCTGCCGCGTTCGACTCCGTCATCGACCTGTTCGGCGAGCCGGCGGCGCGCGGCGGTCTCCAACCGGTCGTCGATCAGCTTCTGCATGGCCGGTTCCAGGCGCAGGTCGTGCAGCAGCCCCGGAAACGCCTCGCGCACAACGGGGTCGCCGTACATCACCAGAGCCCCGCGGCACAGCCGGGTGATTTCGGCGGCGACGTCGTCCTCGCAGGGCACCGAGCCCAGATCAGGGAACGCCGCCTCGTGGATCAGATGGGCCTTGGACCGCCATCGGCGGTAGATGGCGGGGCGGCTCACCCTGGCGGTAGCTGCGATGAGATCGATCGAGGTGGCCGAGTAGCCACGGGTGACCAGCAGTTTGCGGGTGACCTCGAGCACCGCTTCGTCGATCGCGGGGTCGCGGCGCGACCCGTGGTGGCGGCGCCGTGCCGGTGCGTCCTTCACCGCGTTCCGTTCCCTTCGTGCTCCGGTCGAAGCAGTCTGCCACAACGGCGGCGTCCTCACGGGTCGATCAGGCGCAATCTCAATGCCGCCGCGGTGGCCGGCCCGACGATCCCGTCGACCGTGAGCCCCGGTGTCCGGCGCTGAAATTCGCACACCGCCGCCTCGGTGTCGGGCCCGAAGACACCGTCGATCTCCAAGGCCCCGGCATACGCCGCGTAGGCGTATTTCAACCTGCGCTGGAGTTCTGCGACCTGTGGACCTCGGGACCCGCGATACATCAGCACGTCGGTGTACGCCCCCACCGGGACGTGCGGCCGTGGCGCCGATACGGCCGGGTCGGCGCCGATTCGCGACGTGATGTCGCGGCGCAACTCGTCCATGTCGATCGCACCAGGATCCCACTTGCCCTGCGCACGGCCGGCGTACTCCTTGTGTCCGATCGTGCGGTCGGCCGGTTGACCGAGATGGCGGTGGATCGCCGCGCAGCTGTTCACCATCGCGAAGTACTGGGCATCCGGCCAGTTGCGCCGGTGCGGCGCCTCCGGGCGGGTCCCGGAATTGGCGCATTCGATGCCGATCGTGTGCCAGTTGCCCATGTTCGCCGGCAACCACGAATGCATGCCGACGCCCGCATGCCAGGCCACACCTGCGGCGACCACGGTCACGGTGCCGTTGCGTGCGATGTGCAGCTGCGACAGCGGGCCCGCCAGATCCGGACGGCCGTGGGCGATCGAGGCCGCGGACGCCCGGTCCGACCCGGTGTGGTGCACCATCACCCCATGGATGTCCTTGAACTCGCCGTGCCCGCGTTGCCGCCATCCGGGGAACTCGACGACCTCCAAGCCTGCGTCGCGCAGCACATGGGCGAGCCAGACCAAGTCGCCGCGCCGTGCCACGGGTAGCGGCATGAACTCGCACCTCCGGGAGCTCTCGACGTCGGTACTGGCCTTCCATGCAAGCACGGAGGTGTTTGTCGGGCACGCGGACGGGTAGCCGCTACTGGTGTCGACTCACGCCTCCGGCCCTCCCGAGATCACCAGTTCACCGATAGTCCGGCGCGAGACCCCGGCCTCGCGGCAGCGGGTCTGGAACGTGCTCGCCGACGGCTGGACCTACTCCCAATGGGTGGTCGGGAACAGCCGCATGCGCGCCGTCGATCCGAAGTGGCCCCAGCCCGCAAGCGTGATTCACCACTCGATCGGGATATGGCCCGCCGTGATCAACGACCGCACCGTGGTCGAGTCCTGCACGCCTGAATACGAACTCGTGCTGATCGCCAAGGGCGGGCCGTTGGGCACGGCGCGCGTCACGCTGCGGCTCCACGACATCGAGGGCGGCGGATGCCTGATCGAGATGGCTGAGGTGCCGGTGTCGCCGCCCCTGAGCTGGCTGCCCGACTCCGCGGCCCTGGCCATGGCCTATCCGCGCAACCGCGAGAGCACCTGGCGGTTGGTCGCGCTGGCCGAGCGCCGGCCCACCGCTGACGACTAGACCGCACCACAGGCGAACTCGACCGGCTCCACGCCGGTGACGGCACGACTGACCGCCGGCTCATGGAAGGCCGCGGTTGGGGGTCTGGTTCGCCACTCCGTGCCGCAACGGCGTGTTCGCCTGGGCAGCCGTCGATTCCTGCACCGGCGAACCGCCGGGCGTCGATTGGACCCTGGGCGCCCGACGCGGATCACCGGACGACGGCTGTGCACCCTCCTCCAGTTCACGTACCCGGGCTTCGAGGATCTCCAGCACGGGCACTCGTGCTGCGTGGCCGGCCTCGTGGATGAGTACGGCCTGTAGTTCGTCAGCCGTGAGGGACCGGATCCGGTGCTGGAGGTCGCCCACGGTCAGTTGGTCGTAGTCGGGCAGCGGTAGGTCTGCGGAGTTCGTCATACGGTCTGCCTTTCACTTGACGACGGGGAACACCGAGTCCCCGTCCTCTGGAACGCCGTCGATCTGGCGGGGATCAGCCGGCGGGGTCCCGGATGCGTCGGCGTCCCGGGGGTCGAGGTCGCCGGCCGTCACGTCGGGTAGCTCCTCGGCCAACCGCTGGTCGAGCGTCTCGCCCTGGCGCTCCTCCTCGGCAGACATGCCTCCATCGGGCTGAGCATGTCCTCAGCGCCGCCGAGGTCGTTGGCGGTGGTGCCGCCGGCGTTATTGGTGCTCACAGTCTTCTCCTCACGTACGCGCGCACAGTGAGAATCCATAGCCACAAGAGCCGGGACTAAACCCTTGCCGGCCGGGTATGCCGCGCCTCACGGAGGTGAGCAATGCTGAGTACCGACAGCGGACCCGAGAACCCGGGCCGGCAGGATCCCGATGCCGATCCCGAGATGAAGACCTCGGGGACACACCAGGCCGACCAGGCCGAGGGCGAGGACGACCCGGAGGAATCCGGGAACTGAGGGTGCGTCCGACCGTCGACGCCGCCCGCCGCGGGGACGTTGAAGCCGGATTCACCGGAGTACTACTGGGGCAGCACTTCTCGATGATGAGGCGAGCTGACATCGATCGCATCGACCTCACGGACGTGAGCGGTTCGGCCGCGTGTGAGATTGCCGACTGCGCAGGCGCCGGATCCGGTGAATGCCAGGAGCAGGAAGGCGAAGCTGAACAGTGCCGCGGTCTCGCCTCCGTTCTGGATCGGTAGCAGTCCATCGGGCTGATGCTTCCAAAAGTAGGCCACCGCCATCGCGCCGGAAGCCAGGAACGCCGCTGCGCGGGTGAACAATCCGATCATGACCAGCAGACCGGTCGTCAACGAGATCAGACCGATCCACCAGGACGGCCAAGCACCGAACTCGGCGGTCGGGCCCGCGTCGGCCGGCCAACCGAAGATCTTGACGGTGCCGTGCAGTCCGAACAGGAAACCCACGACCGTACGGAAGACAAACAACCCGAGTCCGACGTCGACTTTGCGTGCCATGCCGCCACGCTAAGGGATTTCGGCCGAGAGCAGAGGGCTACGTATTCGCCGCGCGCTACCGTCATGTGATGCATGCATTCAGGCAGGCCGTCGAGTCCCGTGACGAGGCCGCCATCGAAGCCCTGTTGGCCGATGACGTCGTATTCACGAGTCCCGTGGCGTTCAAGCCGTACCCGGGCAAACCCATCACCGCGGCGATCCTCCGCGGCGTGATGCGGGTGTTCGAGGACTTTCGCTACGTCCGCGAGATCACCAACGGCAACGGTCGCGATCACGCCTTGATCTTCGAGGCCACCGTCTCGGGCAAGCGGATCACCGGTTGCGACTTCCTGCACATCAACGACGACGGCCTGATCGACGACTTCATGGTGATGGTGCGGCCGCTGTCGGGCGCCACCGCACTCGCCGATGCGATGGGTGCACAGTTCGATCGCATTCAGCGCGAGGCGATCGAGCGTAGCTGATTCGCAACGCCCCTTGGTGCGCTGTTGTCTTTGGCATGCTGCACGCGAGATTGCGGTGAGGGTCGTGGTTCTGCGCAGATCGAGAGCTGCGGCGTGGATGTCGGGTGATACCGAGGTCGGCGCTATACCAGTTTGGGCAACTGCGCTGTGCGGGAGCCGTTTTCGCGTCAGAGTTCTGGGTCGGGCGGGCTTGTCGGTGGGTGGTGTCAGGATGGGGTTATGCCCGCGAAGACCCCGGTTGGTACTGGTACCGACGGTGTGGTGCGTCAGTCGGATCGGCTGGAGGCGCATTTTGAGGAGTTGGCGGAGTTGGCCGG
>NZ_JBTBFV010000056.1:0-34097 GCF_054786995.1 Mycobacterium sp. ZZG | reverse complement strand
CTTGCACCGGAAGTGCCTTTCGAAGTTGTGCCGATAAGTGCGTAGGAACACTCATCATCACAGTTCAAAGGGCACTTTCCTCATTCCGACACCCGATGACCAGCCAATTCATCGGCGGATCGAGGCTAAAGCCCGCGTCGGCCGGTCGCACCTTCGTCTGGGCCGGCATGTGGTTTTACCCGATCCCGATCGTGCTCGGCCTGCTCGGCCTGGTCGGCCTCGGGTTCGGCGTGACGCTGCAGGATCTGGGAGCCGCCGGCCCCGGCGGCATCGGGCCGTACGTGATCAGCCACCTCGGTCTGCCGATCGTGCTGATCGCCCTCTATGTCCTGATCATCCTCAACGCCTGCTACTCGTCGATCGACGGGGCGTTCTCGGCGTTGTCCTCGGTGGTCGCGGTCGACATCCTCAAGCGGGCGAAGCCGGACATCGCGCCGAAGTCATTGTTCCGCTACACCAAAGCCTCGATCCTCGTCGCCGGCGTGATCGGCGGCATCGTGGTCAGCTCCGGCATCGACTACGTGGATCTGGTCAACACCGTGTACTTCCTCAAGGCCTCGCTGATCATCCCGCTGGGGCTGGCGATCTTCTGGAAGCGCATGACCTCAACGGCGTTCGTCACCAGCCTCGTGCTGGCCATCGCCGTCGGCTACCCCGTCCGTGAGTTCGTCGGCGAACTGCCCGGAATCATCACCCTGGAGGTCATTTCACTCGTGGCTGCCGTCGGCATAAGCCTGTTGTCCCAGCAGAGATTCGACTACGAGGCGCTCACGCGGCGCGGCGAGGCGCTCACCGAGCGCGACGTGCCGACCGCTGCCCCGACGACGGAACCGGATCCGGTCCGATGAGCGCGTTCTGGATCGCCGTCGTCATCGGCGTCGCCGTCGGCGTGGTGTACGTGGCGCTGGCCGTGCAGGCGTTCTTCAGGGTGCGCCGCGATGTACTGGCCTCGGCCGAGCTAGGCGTGGCCGCCGAGATCGACACCGCCGGGCTGGAAGAGGACCACGGCACCTTTGCCTGGAAGGCGCTCGGCGCGGTGGCCGCCTCGACGGCGGTAATCGTGCTGCTCGGTGTCGGCCCCGTCTTCTGGTATCTCCCAGCAGTTCTGGCCATCGGCTCCGCCGCGGCCGTGGCCACCGCCTTCATCATCGACCGGAGAGTTCAACCGTGACCGAGAACGTCAAGAAAGCTCATCTGCTCGGGTTCGTTCAGCACGGTGTGATGAACCACGCATCGACGATGTGGGCGCACCCGCGTGACAAGGTGGGCTATCACTGGTCGCGGCCGGAGTATTGGCGCGACCTGGGCCGCACGATGGAACGCGGCTTGTTCGACGCGATGTTCATCGCCGACGAGCTGGCCCCGTACACCACCTATAAGGGCAACTCCGATCCGGTGGTGAAGTTCGCCGGCCAGTGCCCCGTGCACGAACCGGCCAGCGTGGTGCCGATCGTCGGGGCGTTCACCAAGCACCTGGGCATCGGCATCACGTTGTCGACTTCCTTTGTGCCGCCGTACATGATGGCCCGCCAGCTGTCCACGCTGGACCACCTCACCGGCGGCCGGGTGGGCTGGAACATCGTCACCTCGTACTCCAAGAGCGAGTTCCAGGCGATGGGCAAGCAGAACCTCACCCCGCGCGACAAACGCTACGAGGTGGTCGAGGAGTACATGCAGCTGCTCTATCAGCTGTGGGACTCCTGGGACGACGACGCGATCGTCTACGACCGCGAGAACGGGATCTTCGCCGACCCCGCCAAGGTCCGCGAGGTCGACTTCCAGGGCGAGTTCTTCCAGTCCAAAGGTCGCCACTTCGTGGCCCCGTCCCCGCAGAAGCGGCCCGTGCTGTGGCAGGCCGGATCCTCGGACCAGGGACGGGAATTCGCCTCCAAGCACGCCGAGTCGGTGTTCGGCATCTTCCCGACACCCAAAAGCATGCGCGCCTACGCCGACGACATCCGCACCCGCGCCGACAACCACGGCCGCGACCCGGAGTCGGTGAAACTGATCTACGGCCTGCAAACCGTCATCGACCGCGACAAATCCCGCGCCAACGACCGCTACGCCGAGTTCGTCGAAAACGTCCAGATCGAAAGCGCACTGGGAATCCTGTCCGGGCACACCGGGTTCGACTTCTCCACCCTCGGCCTGGACGACAACGTCGTCGACGCCGACGTCCAAGGCATCCGGGGCCTGTTCGACGCCATCCTCGAAGCCAAGGACGGCGCCCCGGTCACCGTGCGCGAGGCCGCCCAGATCTACGGCGTGTCCATGGGCGCACCGGTCGCGGTCGGCACGCCGGCCGATGTGGCCGACCAGATGGAGCAGTACCTCGACGACGGCGGCTGCAACGGCTTCATGATGCTGGCCACCGACACGCCGGGCTGCTTCAACGACATGACCGAACTACTGGTCCCCGAACTGCAACGACGCGGACGCTTCCGCACCCGCTACCCCGGAACCACACTGCGCGAAAGCCTCCAGGAGTATTGATTGCGCAAGGCGCATTTTCTCGCCTTCATGCAGCACGGGGTGAGCAGTCACTCAGTCGGCATGTGGCGCCACCCGCAGGACAAGGTCGGCTGGGACTACGCGTCGCCACCGTACTGGGAACATCTGGCCAAGACGCTGGAGCGAGGGCTGTTCGACGCGGTGTTCCTGGCCGACGAACTGGCCCCGTACAACTCCTTCGAGAACAGCTCGGACGCCACTGTGCGGTACGCGGTGCAGGCCCCGACGCATGAGCCGGCGGCACTGGCGCCGATAATCACCGGCGCGACAACGAATCTCGGAGTGGGCATCACGTTGTCGACCGCGTTCGAGCATCCCTACTCGATGGCCCGCCGGCTGTCCACGCTCGACCACCTCTCGGGCGGGCGGATCGCGTGGAACATCGTCGGGTCGTACTCGCCGTCGGAGTTCGCGGCCTACGGACAGGAGATGCCGGACCGCTCGATCCGCTACGAGCGCATCGCCGAGTATGTGGACCTGTGCTGTCAGTTGTGGGATTCGTGGCAGCCCGACGCGGTGGTCGCCGACCGGGCTACCGGCATCTACGCGCACCCCGAGAAGATCCGCGAGGTCGTCTTCGGGGGTAAGCACTTCCAGTGCCGCGCACGACATTTCGTCGCTCCTTCGCCGCAGGGCCGACCGGTGTTGTGGCAGGCGGGAGCCAGCGAGCCGGGCCGACAGTTTGCCGCGTCCACCGCCGAGGCGATCTTCGCGATCCAGCCGACGGTGTCCTCGATGCGGGCCTACTCCGACGATATCCGCGGGCGCGTCGCCGCTGCCGGGCGTGATCCGGACGCGGTCAAGCTGTACTACGGCGCGCAGGTCATCGTCGGCGCGACCGACGCCGAGGCGTCCGAGAAGGCCGCGCATCTGCGGTCGCTGCTGCGGCCGGAGGCGTCGCTGGCGATGCTGTCCGGTCAACTGGGTGTGGACTTCTCGACCTTCGATCCGCTCACCCCACTCGACGAGGTCGCGGTTCCCGGAATCCAGGGTGTCAAGGACGCGTTGGTCGCGACGGGTGCGGGCCAGCGGGTTACCGTTGCCGAGGCCGCCGACATCTACGCGTTCCGCTTTTCGATGCCGCAGGTGATCGGCACGCCGGAGTCGGTGGCAGATCAGCTGGAAGTGTTCATCGACGACGGTGGCGCCGACGGCTTCATGCTGCTGGCCACGTACACCCCTGGGTGTTTCGAAGAGTTCGTCGATCTGGTCGTGCCGGAGCTTGCCCGCCGCGGGCGCTACCGCACCCGCTACCCGGGGCGGACGCTGCGCGCGAACATCCGCAACGACTAGGTGGCCTACGGGCCGCTCGCGATGACGACCGGGGACGCGGCAGATCAGTAGTCGACGCGGAATCCCCCGATGAGACCGATGATGTTCCCGTCGGGGTCCGGGAAGCGGCTCAGCCGCACCCCTTTACTCGCGTCGACGATGTCGCCGGGGTGTAGACCGCGCTGCGTCAGCTCGGCGATGTGGCTCTCCAGATCGTCCACCGCGACGTTGAGCTCGTCTGTTCCGGCCCTGTCCGGGTCGTGGAACACCTGCACCCACGCCCCCGGCAGCACCTGCCATTCGACCAGGGTCGGCATCGGGTTGTTGTCCTCCCCGCGGCCGAACAGGGATGCGTCCCACTGCCTGCTCATCGCGATGTCGCGGACATGGACGACCGCCAGTACGTGGGCGATAGACATGCGGCTCTCCTTTCTTCTCACGGATACCGACTCCGGACCACCGCCGATCTCACCGCTCCGGCGGCAGCCGCGTCCGGACCTTGCTAGGTTTTTCCGGTGCCGGGTAGCTGGGGACCAATTCTGACGGAGCTCATTCCACTCGCCCTTGTCATCGCGCTCTCCCCGCTGTCGATCATTCCCGCGGTCCTGGTGCTGCGGAGTCCGCGGCCCCGCGCGGCGGGGGTGGCGTTCTGCATCGGCTGGCTGGTCGGCCTGGCCGTGCTGACCGGGATCTTCCTGCAGTTGTCCGATCTGGTCGGCGGGATCGGCACCAAGCCGCCGAACTGGGCGTCGTGGCTGCGCATCGTCATCGGCGTCGGATTGATCGTCTTCGGCGCCTACCGCTGGGCCACGCGTAAGCAGTCCGAGCACATGCCCGGATGGATGACGCGCATGAGCGGCCTGACTCCACCTCAAGCGTTCGGCATGGCGGCGGCGCTGACCGTGCTCAACCCCAAGGTGTTCTTCATCTGTGTCGCAGCGGGTTTGGCGATCGGATCGGCGGGACTGGAATCGCCGGCCGTGTGGGGCGCCGAGATCTGGTTCGTCGCGATCGCGGGCATGACCGTCGCGATTCCCACTCTCGGCTACGCGATCTCCGGGGGGCGCCTCGAGCCGACGCTGAACCGGGTCAACGCGTGGATGGAGCGCCAGCACGCGGTTCTGGTGGCTGCGATCCTCGTCGTGATCGGTCTTCTGTTGCTGTACAAGGGCGTTCACGCCCTAACCGGGTAGGCCCAGCTCCTCGGCATCGGCGGTCAGATACCGCGTCACGGTCGGGGCCAGCAGCCTGACCACATCCTCGGCCGGCAGTTCGGACAGCGGCGCCACCCTCATCACGTACCGCAGCAGCGCGGTCCCTACCAGGCTGCTCGCCGCGAGCATCGCCCGCAGCCTGGCCTGGTCACCGCCGCCGAGCTCCCCGGACACCGCGGTCAGCACGTAGTTCTGCATGAAGGTGCGGAAAGCCTCGTGCGCATCGGAATTGGACGTGGCCGACGCGAGCATGGCGCGCATGGACTCGGCGCTCTCGGGCGCTTCCCAGATCCCCAGATAGGTCCGCACCATCCTGGTCCCGATGTCGGCGTCGTCCCCATCCGAACCGGCGAGCGCCGCGACCAGTACCGCGGGGTCGATGATCAGGCGCAGCGCCTCGCGGAACAGCTGCTCCTTGGAACCGAACAGATACAGCACCATCGACGGATCCACCCGGGCGTCGTCGGCGATCGCGCGCAGCGTGGTCCTCTCGTAACCGTCGCGTGCGAAGCGTAGCTTCGCCGCCGCCAGCACCGCGTCCCTGGACACCGGCTCGCCCTGACGACGGCCCCGGCGCCTCGTTGTTCCGGCTGGTCGCGGCATGCACCGACGCTACCATTTCAATCATCGTTGAATTACGGCCGGATCAGGCTTACGCTCTTCTCACCAGCATTTCAACGACTGATGAAAAGAGACCGTCATGACGTCGACGCGCTCACACACCGAACCGTCGGCCGCCGTCCGTGCCGGCGGCATCGTCGTCGCCATCACCGCGCTGCTCGCGGTGGTGGCTCTCGCCTTCGCTCTGCCCGCGGCCCGGTCAGGCCCGCACGACGTGCCGATCGGTGCGGCCGGACCGGAAGCCGCCGGCGGCCGGATCGCCACCATGCTCGACGAGAAGATGCCGGGCGCCTTCGCGGTGACCTACTACCCTGGTGAGGCCGCGCTTCGCGACGCGATCCGGAACCGGGACGTCTACGGCGGGTTCGTGCTCCCGTCACGACCCGGTGAGCAACCCGCGCTGTTGATCGCCAGCGGCGGCAGCCCGGCGGTCGCGCAGTTGCTGACCCAGCTGGGCGCTGAGCTGGGACGGCAGACCGGCACACCGGTGCGCACCGAAGACCTCGCCCCTCCCACCGCCCGGGATCCCCGCGGCGCGGGTCTGGCCGCGTCGGCGCTGCCGATCACGCTGGCCGCGATTCTGCCCGCCATCGCGCTGGTGCTGGCGCTGCGGCGCGAGATCTGGACCGGCTTCGCCGCCGCCGTGGTGTTCTCTGCCGTCGCCGGAGTCACCATCGCCGCGCTGCTGCGATTCGTCCTCGGTTCGATCGACGCGAACTTCTGGGGTGTGGCCGCCGGGCTCACGCTCGGGGTGGCCGCGACGCTGCTGTTCATCTTCGGCCTCGGCTCGCTGTTCGGCAGAGCGGGCCTGGCCGCCGGTGCCCTGCTCGCGCTGCTGGTGGGCAACCCGTTGTCGGGTCTGGCCGGCGCCCCGGAGATGCTGCCCGCCGGCTGGGGCCAGTTCGGCCAGCTGCTTCCGCAAGGCGCGACCGCGACGCTGTTGCGGTCGACGGCGAGCTTCGGCGGCGCCGGCGCCACAACCGCCGTCATCGTGCTGACCTGCTGGGCACTGGCCGGCGCAGCGCTGGTGGCGGTCGCCGCCGTTCGCGACAGGACCGCAGGCGCCGACGTGACTTAGGATCGTGCGGCGTGGGACTCGAAGACCGCGAATCGATGCGCATCCTGCGGGAGGCGTTCGACTTCGACCGCGGCTCCGAGTCGCTGATCGCCGACTTCTATACCCGATGGTTCGCCGCGGACCTGTCCGCGCGCGACCTGTTCCCCCCGGACATGGAGAAGCAACGCCAGGTCTTCGCGCAAGCCATGTGCTGGCTGTGCGACGAGCTCATCGCCCAGCGCGCCGAGGAGCCCGTCGCGTTCCTGGCCCAGCTCGGCCGCGACCACCGCAAGTACGGTGTCACACAGGCGCATTACGCGACTATGCAGCAAGCGCTGCTGGACACGCTGCGCAAGGCGCTGGTGGAGCAGTGGGACCGTCGGCTCGCCGAAGCCGTCGACGACGTCGTTCAGCTCGTCGTCGGGGTGATGAGCGGTGCGGCCGACGCCGAGACCAGCCCCCCGTTCTGCGACGGCACCGTGCTCGAACACCTCCGGCCCACCCGCGACGTCTCGGTCGTCCGGCTCAAGATGGACCATGCGCTGGCCTACCACCCCGGTCAGTACGTGCCCGTGCAGGTGCCGCAGTGGCCGCGCCGGTGGCGCTACCTGAGCCCGGCGATCCCGGCCGACCCGCAGGGCTACCTCGAGTTCCACGTCCGCTCGGTCGCCGGAGGCATGGTCAGCACCGCCGTCGTCGGAGAGACCCGGCCCGGTGACCGCTGGCGGGTTGCCAATCCGCACGGCGCGATGGAGATCGACCGGGCCGCGGGGGATGTGCTCATGGTCGCCGGCAGCACCGGCCTGGCGCCGCTGCGGACGTTGATCATGGACCTGACCCGGTTCGGTGAGAACCCGCGGGTGCACCTGTTCTTCGGCGCCAAGTACCCGTGCGAGCTCTACGACCTGCGCACGCTGTGGGAGATCGCGTCGACCAATCCGTGGCTGTCGGTCACACCGGTTTCGGAGCTGAACTTCGACCCGCCGTGGGCGGCGCACTTCCCCGACCCAACCCCGCCCCGCGGACTGCATGTGCGCCAGACCGGTCTGCTGCCCGAGGTCGTGACGCGGTACGGCAACTGGGGCGACCGGCAGATCCTGCTCTGCGGACGGCCGGAGATGGTGCGGGCCACCAAGGCGGCCCTGATCGCCAAAGGTGCCCCCGCCGAACGGATCCAGCACGACCCGCTGGCGGGCTGAACAACGCATGGCAGGATCGCAGCCATGGACGCGTTCGAAACCGTCACGCTGCGTGATCCGTCGTCCCCGCTGACCGCGACCTACGCTCCGGGCGCCGGCATGGTCGGCACCTCGCTGTCCGACGACGGGGTCGAGCTGCTCGGCCAGCGCCGCGGTCTGTACGCCTACGTGTCGAACCACAAGACCATGGGGATCCCGATCCTCTACCCGTGGGCCAACCGCCTCAGCAGCAACGGTTACGGGGTGGACGGCGCGGTGGTGACGCTGACCCCGGGCACCGGGGGCGTGCGCACCGACGAGCACGGGGTCCCGATCCACGGCATCCTGGCCGCCTATGACGACTGGACCGTCACCACGATGCTGGAGTCGCAGCTGAGCGCCGAACTGGATTTCGCGGCGCGGCCCGGCCTGCTGGCCAGCTTCCCGTTCCCGCACCTGCTCACCCTGGACATGACACTGCGCGACCGCACACTCACCGTCACCACCACGGTCACAGCGACGACCGGGTCCCGGGTGCCGCTGTGCTTCGGCTTCCATCCCTACCTACAACTGCCCGACGTGCCGCGTGCGCAGTGGCAGATCGAGACACCGCCTATGCGGTACCGCCCGGTCAACGCGTGGGGCATCCCGACGGGGCTCATGGAGGACCGGCCGGCCCACTCCGAGACGCTGGGCGACACGGTGATCGACGACGGCTACGACGAGGTCGCACCCGGGTCGATGTTCGCGCTGTCCGGCGGCGGGCGGCGGATCGAGGTGCATTTCGACGAAGGGTTCACCGCCGCACAGGTCTTCGCCCCGGGCAACGACGACGTGGTGTGCTTCGAGCCGATGGCGGCCCCCACCGACGCACTGCGCAAGGGCGGTTACCGCGAGGTGCGGCCCGGCGAGTCCGCGGTGGCCCGGTTCCGGATCAAGGTCGCCTGACCCCAAGGTGCCCTGACTTCCAAAAGGCCGAAATCGCATTCCCTGCGGGCACATCGCGAAAAAGGCCGCGTGGAATGCGATTTCGGCGGTTCGGGGTGCGGCGCGAGAGCCCCGGACTACGAGCGCTTGTTGCGCGGCTGCCACACCACCAGCGCGGTGCTCTTGGCGCGCGGCTGGGCCCGCAGGTGCTCCACTTCCTCGCTGAGCTCTCGCACCCGGGCCTGAAGCGCCTCGACCTGATTGGTCAGCTCGATGATGCGTTTGATCCCGGCGAGATTGACCCCTTCGTCCTGTGACAGCCGCTGCACCTCGCGCAGCAGCTCCACGTCACGTTGCGAATAACGCCGTCCGCCACCGGAACTGCGCTGCGGGCTGACCAAACCGAGCCGGTCGTAGGTACGCAGTGTCTGCGCGTGCATACCGGCCAGCTCGGCGGCCACCGAGATCAGGAAGGTCCTGGCCTCCTCGTTACGGCTGGACCGGCCGGCGCTCACAGCGCACCGGCCCATCCCGCCCGCGGGTCGAAACCGCTGGCGCGTTCAGCTTTCGCGTACGCCTCCAGTGCCTCTGCGGCCTCGCCTTCGAGGTTCGGCGGCACAGCGACCTTCACGGTGACCAGCAGGTCGCCGTGGCCCCCGGAACGCTTCGGGACGCCCCGGCCGCGGACCCGCAGGATGCGGCCGTCGGAGGTGCCCTTCGGCACCCGGACACCCACCTTGCCCTCCAGAGTCGGAACCGAAAGCGTTGTCCCCAACGCGAGTTCGTGGAAACTGACCGGGACGGTGACCGTCAGGTCGTCGCCGTTGCGGCCGAAGACCTTGTCCGGCTTGACGTGGACGGTCACGTAGAGGTCGCCCGACGGCGCCCCGCGCAACCCGGCCTCGCCCTGGCCGGCCAGCCTGATCCGCTGCCCGTCCTCCACACCCGGCGGGATCCGCACGTTGATGGTGCGCGTGCGGGTGGTCACCCCGGTGCCCCGGCATTCGTCGCACGGGTTCTCGATGATCGAGCCGCTGCCCCGGCATTCGGTGCATGGCTCGGAGAATCCGAACGCGCCCTGGTTGCGGCTGACGACGCCGGCCCCGTTGCAGTTCGGGCACACCTTCGGGCTGGTTCCCGGACGTGCGCCGCTGCCATGGCAGTTCGTGCACGGGGCCGGGCTGGTGAGCCGCAACGGCATCGCCACACCCTTGGTGGCCTCCAGGAAACTGAGCGAGGTCTCGGTCTCCAGGTCGTTACCGCGGCGGGGCCGCGACGGCCGCGGCTGCTGGGCGCCACGGCCGAACAGCCCACCGAAGAGATCCCCGATGTTGGCGCCGCCGGCCTGGCCGGCGGCGTCGAACAGATCGTTGAGGTTGAACTCCGTGCCGTCGCTGCCACCGAAGCCGCCGAACCCCCCGCCGCCACTGAAGCGGCCGCGACCGAACCCGCCGCCTGCGAACAGCCGGCGGGTCTCGTCGTACTCCTTGCGTTTCGCGGGATCGGTGAGCACCTCTTTGGCTTCGGAGGCAGTCTTGTAGCGCTCCTCGGCTTCGGTGTTGCCCGGATTCCGGTCGGGGTGGTTCTCCGCGAGGATCTTGCGGGCGGCCCGCTTGATCTCCTTCTCGTCGGCATCGGAAGCGACGCCGAGCACTTTGTAGAAGTCCTTCTCAACCCACTCGCGTTGGGCCATGGTGCGTCACCTCCTTACCTTCTTGTCACGGTTGCTGGTCGATTCTCACGATTGTGAGGGTTGTTCCGGCGCGGCGTCGGCATTCTCGGCCTCGGACGCGTCGGGAACGGTGTCGACGACGCCCACCATCGCGTGGCGGACGACCTGTTCGCCGACTTTGTAGCCGCGCCGCATCACGTTGCCGACCACCGGATGAGTGCCCTCGCCCTCGTGCTGCACGGCCTCGTGCAGCGCGGGATCGAACTCCTCACCCTCTTCGCCGAAGCCGGTCAGGCCCAGCCCCTCGAGCGTGGAGACCAGCTTGTCCGCGACGGCCCGTAGCGGCCCGGACTCCAGGTCTCCGTGGCTGCGTGCCCGGTCGAGGTCGTCGAGGATGGGCAGCAACTGGCTGATCACCGTGGCCTTGGCCCGGTCGGCGATCATCTGCTGGTCGCGCAGCGAACGCTTGCGGTAGTTGGTGAAGTCGGCCTGTACCCGTTGCAGGTCGGCGAGCAGCTCTGCCGCCTTGCCGGCTTCCTCGGCTTCGACCGCCGACTCACCGGCCGACCCCGCCGGCGCCGGCCCACTGGGGGCCGGCCCGGCTGCCGGAGTCTCGCGCACCTGCCCGGTCTGCGGGTCGATGCGCCGTTTGTCGGTGACCGTGATGGGTTCTTCTCTGTCGACTGGATCGCTCACTTGCGCTCGCCGCCGTTCGAGCTGTCGTCCTCCACCACCTCGGCGTCGACCACGTCGTCGCTGGAGCCCGATCCACCGGCGGACTCGCCACCGGGCGCGCCGCCCGCGGGCTGCTCGGCCTGGGTGGCTTCGTAGATCGCCTGGCCGAGGGCCTGGCTCTCCTCACCGAGCTTCTCCATGGCCGACTTGATGGCGCCGATGTCGGTGCCGGCAAGTGCGGTCTTGGCGTCGGCGATCGCGGCGTCGACCTTGGACAGCGTGTCCTCGGGAACCTTGGACCCGCCCTCGGCGGAACGCTGTTCAGAGACGAACTTCTCCGTCTGGTAGACCAGCGACTCGGCCTGGTTGCGGACGTCGGCCTCTTCGCGGCGCTTGCGGTCCTCGTCGGCGTGCGCCTCGGCGTCCTTGATCATCCGGTCGATCTCCTCCTTGGACAGGCCGGAGCCTTCCTGGATCTTGATCGTGTTCTCCTTGCCGGTGCCCTTGTCCTTGGCGGTGACGTGCACGATGCCGTTGGCGTCGATGTCGAAGGTGACCTCGATCTGCGGGACACCGCGCGGGGCCGGCGGGATGCCGGTCAGCTCGAAGGAGCCGAGCAGCTTGTTGTGCGCGGCGATCTCGCGCTCGCCCTGGAACACCTGGATCTGCACCGACGGCTGGTTGTCGTCAGCCGTGGTGAAGGTCTCCGAGCGCTTCGTCGGGATCGTGGTGTTGCGTTCGATGAGCTTGGTCATCACGCCACCCTTGGTCTCGATACCGAGCGACAGCGGGGTGACGTCAAGCAGCAGAACGTCTTTCACCTCACCCTTGAGCACACCGGCCTGCAGCGCGGCGCCGACGGCGACGACCTCGTCCGGGTTGACGCCCTTGTTCGGCTCCTTGCCGCCGGTCATCTCCTTGACCAGATCGGAGACCGCGGGCATCCGGGTGGACCCGCCGACGAGCACGACGTGGTCGATGTCGCCCACGGCGATGCCGGCGTCCTTGATCACCTGCTGGAATGGCTTGCGGGTGCGGTCCAGGAGATCCTGGGTGATGCGCTGGAATTCGGCGCGCGTCAGCTGCTCGTCGAGGAACAGCGGGTTCTTGTCGGCGTCGACGGTGATGTAGGGCAGGTTGATCGACGTGCTCTGCGAGCTCGACAGTTCGATCTTGGCCTTCTCGGCGGCTTCGCGCAGCCGCTGCATCGCCATCTTGTCCTTGGTCAGGTCGATGCCGGCCGAGGCCTTGAACTTGTCGACGAGCCACTCGACGATCCGGTCGTCCCAGTCGTCGCCACCGAGGTGGTTGTCACCGGAGGTGGCGCGCACCTCGACGACACCCTCGCCGATCTCCAGCAGAGACACGTCGAACGTGCCGCCACCGAGGTCGAACACCAGGATGGTCTGCTCTTTCTCACCCTTGTCGAGGCCGTAGGCCAGCGCGGCGGCGGTCGGCTCGTTGACGATGCGCAGGACGTTGAGGCCGGCGATCTGACCGGCTTCCTTGGTGGCCTGACGCTGGGCGTCGTTGAAGTATGCGGGGACGGTGATCACCGCGTCGGTGATGTCCTCACCGAGGTAGCTCTCGGCGTCACGCTTGAGCTTCATCAGCGTGCGTGCGCTGATCTCCTGCGGCGTGTACTTCTTGTCGTCGATCTCGACCGTCCAGTCGGTGCCGATGTGGCGCTTGACCGAACGGATGGTCCGATCGACGTTGGTGACGGCCTGGTTCTTGGCGGGCTGACCGACCAGCACCTCGCCGTTACGCGCGAACGCGACGACCGACGGTGTGGTGCGGGAGCCCTCGGAGTTGGCGACGACGACCGGATCGCCACCCTCCAGAACTGCGACGACGGAGTTGGTGGTCCCGAGGTCGATACCGACCGCACGAGCCATAGTTGCTGCCTCCTGAGTAGACGTTTCATCGGACTGAGTGCACCGGACTCAAGACTGCTCTTTTCGACACGTCTCTGTCAACCCAGACTTGAGTCAAGTTCACTCAACTATCGAAAGATGAACGAGCCCGGCCCGGGGATTTGTTCCCGGGTGCGGATCGAGAACTGCGAAGGGGCCTGGGTGTACCCGGCTAATTTCCGTCGGGGGCGGCGCCGAAGACGAACCGCCGACCGCTGACGATGAACGGGCGGATCCGCACGAAATGGGTCTTCACCGTCGCCGTCCATGGCATCAGGCCCGCGCACTCGGCCTCGGCGATCTCCTCGTCGGTCCGCAACGAGCGCGAGGGTCCCTTGACGATCACGCTCCAGCCCTCGGCGCTGTTGTAGCCGTCGGCCTCGAAGAGCACCTCCTTGCTGATCGCCGCCGCGATCAGCTTGGTGCCCTCCGCGGTGCTGAACAACACGGTGCGGTTCTGGACAGCGAAGTTGATCGGGAAGATGTACGGTTCCCCGTCGACGCAGGTGACCAGCCGCCCGAGGGGCGCCCCGGCCAGCAGATCCCAGCACTCCGAGACCGACAGGATCGAGACCGGCTGGCCCTCGTGCGACATGGGGGTGATGTTACCGATCCGAGTCGAGATCGGACCCCCCTACGAGCACAGCCACCGCGAGTCACTCCCGTCCCATGCGCCACAGCTGCGTACGCTGAGGGGCAATGAGGACTCAGGTGGCCCTGGCCGCGACGGCGCTGGCATGCGCAGTCGCGCTCGTCGGCTGCCAGTCAGCGGTCGAGGGCACCGCGACGCGGGAACCCGACTCCCACAGCGAACCGGAGTTTCCGACCACCCGGCCAAGCCGTCCGAGTACCACACCGCCGCCCACCACGACCCGTCCTGCACCGTCGACACCGCCGCGCCCGTCGGGCGGTGAGGTGCTCCAGCCGCAGAACGGCTATGTGTTCATCCAGACCAAGAGCGGCAAGACCCGATGCCAGCTCAACCAGAGCGAGGTCGGCTGCGAGTCGGCTTTCACCGACGCACCGCAGATCGACGGTCTGCCGGCCAACGGGGTGCGCCTGCGCGCCGACGGCGAATTGAGCTGGGTGCTGGGCAATCTGGGCGATATCCCGGCGGTGACCCTGGACTACCGCACCTATTCGGCGGTGGGGTGGACGATCGACGCCGGCCAAGACGGCACCCGGTTCACCAACGACAGCACCGGTCACGGCATGGTGGTGCGTGTGGAGGGCGTCGAGAGCTTCTGAGTACCGGGGTGCGAACGACCGATTGAAAGTCCCAGGACTTCAGGCGATCTCGCGCGGCCATACTGGTCGTGTCCCGCACTCTTTTGGAACCGGCCGACGGGCCGCAGAAGGGAACGAACTGACATGACCGTTGCGCAACGTGAACGGGCGGCCCTGGTGGCCACCTTCCGCGACGCCCCGCCGGATGCCCCGACGCTGTGCGAAGGATGGGACGTGCGGGATCTCACCGCTCACCTGGTGGTACGGGAACGCCGGCTCGACGCGTCCCCGGGCATCATGATCCCGGCGTTCGCCGACTACACCGAGCGGGTGCAGAAACGGGTGGCCGCGTCCACCGACTGGGACGCGCTGCTGGATCAGGTCGCGGAGGGCCCACCGCTGTACTCGCCGTTCAAACTTCTGGATCCCATCGCCAACGTCGCCGAGATGTTCATCCACCACGAGGACGTGCGCCGGGCCCGCCCGGGTTGGGAACCCAGGCCGCTTGACGAGCAGACCACCTCTGCGTTGCGCCGACCGATCGCGATGATGGCCAGGATGACGCTGCGCAAGGCTCCCGCGCATGTGGTGTTCCGCACCCCGCAGGGCGAGACGGTGGCCACCGCGGGCCGCGGCCCCCAGGTGACGGTCACCGGCGACCCCGGGGAGCTGCTGATGTTCGCGGCGGGCCGCGACGAGGCGAGGGTGCAGCTCGACGGCGCCCCCGACCTGGTGGAAAGACTCAAGAACGCCCGAGGCGGACTCTGAGCCTAGGCTGGCGACCGTGGCCGTGACACATTCCCCCGACTTCCGCGTCTTCGTCGAACCCCAGCAGGGCGCGACCTACGCCGATCAGCTCGCCGTCGCCCGGACCGCCGAGAGTGCCGGCTATTCGGCGTTCTTCCGGTCCGATCACTACCTCGCGATGGCCGGCGACGGATTGCCCGGCCCCACCGACTCGTGGGTGACGCTGGCCGGCCTCGCGCGCGAGACGTCGACCATCCGGCTGGGCACGATGGTCACCTCGGCCACCTTCCGGTACCCCGGCCCGCTGGCGATCTCGGTCGCTCAGGTGGACGAGATGAGCGGTGGCCGAGTCGAATTCGGGATCGGCGCAGGCTGGTTCGAAGCCGAGCACAAGGCCTACGCGATCCCGTTCCCGCGGCTGGGCGAACGCTTCGACCGGCTCACCGAGCAACTGGAGATCCTGACCGGTCTGTGGGACACCCCGGTCGGTGAGACGTTCGACTACACCGGCCGGCACTACACGATCAGCGACTCCCCCGCGCTGCCCAAACCCGCGCAGCGTCCGCACCCCCCGATCATCATCGGCGGCGGTGGCGCCAAGCGAACCCCGGCGCTGGCCGCGCGGTTCGCCGACGAGTTCAACATCCCGTTCGTGCCGCTGGAAACGCTGACCGAGCAGTACGCCCGGGTGGCGGCCGCGGTCGAGACGGCGGGCCGGGCCAAGGACTCGCTGACCTACTCGGCGGCGTTCGTGTTGTGCGTCGGCAAGGACGAGTCCGACATCGCCCGGCGGGCCGCCGCGATCGGCCGGGAGGTCGACGAACTGCGCTCCAACTCCCCGGTGGTAGGCACCCCCGACGAGGTCGTCGACAAGCTCGGCCCGTTCCTCGAAGCCGGTGTCCAACGGGTCTACCTGCAGGTTCTGGACCAGTCCGATCTCGACCACGTCGAGTTCTTCGCCGAGCACGTCATCCCCCGCATCGGCTGACCCGGCGGCGGGAACCCGCTCACGTCTACTATCGGTGCCCGTGAGCAGCCGGGACCATGACGACGCGCCGGAGGACCCGCCCGTCGCTTGGCACAACCAGACCTCCACCCTGCTCGCGGCGAGTGTGGCCGGTCTGGCGGCGATCGCGCTGGTCATCACGCTGATCTCCTATGTGGCGCGGCAGTTCAGCGAGCCGGAGCCCGCCCCGTTGTACTACGTGCCACCGGCCACCACGGCCAGCACGACCAAATCTGGGGTGTCGACCACGACCGGGACCATCACCAGCACCAGCCCGCCGATGACCAGTGACATCAATCCGGAGTCCACCACCGAGACCACGTCGGAGTCGTCCACGACGACCAGGAGCACCCGCCCGCCCCGCACGCGAGAGACCGATGACGAGGCCCGGACGACGACGCGCAACCGGCCGCGCACCAACGTGACACGCACGGTGTCCCCGGTTCCGTAGCCGCGAGCGCCTACTATCGGGTCCCGTGGCGCGATACGGCGATTCCGACGACCAGAACTACTACTCCGAAGAGGAACCGACCCAGCTCAGCAACTACGGGACGGGCTACGGAGACTACGGGACCGGCGGCTACGACCAGCCGCCGCCGGACGCCGGTGCCGACACTCCGTGGTACCGCAAGCCGGTCGCGCTGGTGTCGCTGGGCGCAGTCGGGGCGCTGCTGATCGCGCTCATCGTGTTCGGTCTGGCCAAGGCGATCACCGGGGATTCCGACTCCGAGACCGGCACCACCACCTCGCTCACACCGATGACCACGACGTCGGCTCCGGCGGCGGTGCCGCCCGCCACCGTGACCGAGACCGCGACCCCCACCACCACCGAAGCGGCCACGACCACCCCCGAGCCGACCACCACCACGACCACCACCACCACCGAGCCGACCACCACGACCACCACGACAACGAGCCCGTCGGTCAGCACGAGCACCAGCACGGTCACGCAGACCGAGACGCAGACCGAGACGGTCACCGAGACCCCGGCGCCGCCCGCGCCCTAGCAGGCCGTTTCGGACTCCGGCAGGCAGCTGGTTTCCGGCGACGGCTCGGGTTCCGGCGACGGCTCGGGTTCCGGCGACGGCTCCGGCGCAGGTTCGGGGCCCGGCGCTGGCGCGGGTTCCGGCGCCGGCTCCGGCGACGGCGAAGGCTGGGGCTCCGGCTCCGGCGACGGCGAAGGCTGGGGCTCCGGTGAAGGCTCCGGCTCCGGCTCCGGCGACGGTGCAGGCTCGGGCGACGGTGAAGGCTCTGGCTCCGGCTGGGGCGACGGCTCGGGGGACGGTGACGGCTCGAGCTCGGGGGCCGGCGCGACCGTGAACACCGGCCACGGGATCCGCCCCGGCGCTGCAGGTGCCGGCGCTGCAGGTGCCGGCGCTGCAGGTGCGACTGCCGGTGCCGGTGCGGGTGCGGCCCCTGATTGCTTGACCACCCGCTCCTCGGCCGTAGCGGGAACTGGAACGTCGACCGCCGGCCCGGGCGCGGCGACACCGGTCACCGGCGACGGCACACGCGGCACGGCCGGGGCGGTGGCCGGCGCCGGTTCGGCGGTGGCCTCCTGCCAGGGTTGGACCGCCACCGGCGCCGCGATCCCCTCGGCGCCAGACGGCGTGGTATCGGCCTCCACCGTGTGGGAGGTCAGGACGAACGCGCCGACCGCGACCGCGGCGGCACACGCCGCGCCGGCGAACAGCACGCCCGGACGGCGGTACCACGGCCACGGCTCCGGCTCGCCGACCTCGTCCTCGTGGTCCTCGTGGCCGAAGTGCACCTCGGGGCGCGCGTACGCCGGGTCGTACAGGGCGAACACGGTGGACGCGTCATCGTCGGCCTGGGCCGACCAGGCGAGCGCGGCATCGGCCGACCGGGCGAGCGGCACGGCCACGGTCGCGACCGTCGGCCCGGGGACCACTGCGGTGGGCAGGTCGCGTTCCGCCGCACGCAGCGCCAGCAGCTCGGCACCGGCGGCGGCCGCCACCCGGGGATGTGCCGGCGTCACCACCGGCGCCCGAAGCGCCGCTGAAAGGCGTTGTGTGACAACAGGTATAGCGGCACCGCCGCCGACGGTGACGACCGCCGAGACCTGGACGGGGAGCACCCCGTTGCGGTCCAGGGTGTCGACCAGGACGGCGACGAATCGGTCCAGCGGCCCGGCGAGGGCGTTCTCGAGCTCGGCGCGGGTCAGTCGTACCGCGGTGCGCCCGGTCGGCACGGCGGTCGCGGTATGCCGGCTCAACCGCTCCTTGGCATCCCGGCACAGCGCGCGCAGATCGGCCAGCGCCGCGACCGCCGCGGTGCCGGCCGGGTCGGCTTCGAGCGTCGTCATCACCGTCTGAAGCACCAATTGATCGACCAGGTCGCCGGAGAGATCGTCGAACCGGACGGTCCGCCCGATCCCCGCCATGCCGCTACCCGCGTCGGCCAGCGTGATGCTGCTGCCGGTCGCACCGAAGTCGCACAGCACGACCACACCGCGGTTGGGCAGGCCGCGCTCGGCCTGCACCGCGGCGAGCGCGGCCACCGCGTCGGACACCACGGTCAGGTGCGGAACCCGGGTCCGGAGCGCCGCCACCGCCGCTCCTGACCAGTACGCGGGAACGGCGACCGCGGCGACATCCGGCCGGCGCTGCGGTCGGGCCAGGCGTGTCATCGCCTCGATCGCGTCGGCCGCCAACTGCTCGGCGTGGTGGTACGAACCGTCGGCGGCCACCAGCGGCACCGGGTCCCCGACGCGGTCGACGAAACCCGCCGGCGACAGTGGAGACAGGATTTGTGCCGCGCTCCGGACCGTCGGCCTGCCATCGGCGACCGCGATCAGGTTGGCGGCGCCCAGCGAGACGCCCAGAGAACTGCGCATACTTCTAGATCGCTGCGCGCAGCGGAAACGTTAAGTGCGGGCGTACTCCGCCACCAGCGCTTCGGCACTGCGCACCGCGGCCCGGCACGCCCGCGCGGTGAACGGGTCGTTGAGCGGGTGCTCGGCGCGCCGGCGCCAGCGCTGGGCCGCGGCGAACGCGGCGCGCGGGCCGTCGTCGGGAGCCTCGGGCGACAGGCCCAGCCGGCTGGTCGCATCGGTGCCCGCACCGCCGATCAGGCGCCGCAGCGAGGCCATCTCGTCGTCGTTGAGAGTGGTCGGCCGCGAACGCAATTGGCTCAGCAACCGGAGTTCCTCGAAGGCGTGGGTGTCGGCGAGCAGCGGCTCGATGTCGGCGAGGATCCGCGGGGTGCCGTAGATCGGGTGCAGTTGCACGAACTGGCGCAGCGACAGCAGCGCGGTGTGCGCCTTGAGCAGATCCGAGCGTTGCGCGAACTGCTGGTCGATCACCTCGCGCAGCGCGAGCAACCCGCTGCGTTCGAGCAGCTCATCGGCCAGCGCCACCGAATCGTCCACCCCGGCGCGCAGCACCGCGATCGCGATGCGGATGCCGAACATCCCGAACCGGTCCAGCAGCTCGGACCTGGTCGCCGCATCCACCGGCAGCACAGGTTCCCCGTCGCGGACGAAGCGGTCCACCGACAGCATCGCTTTCGCCAGCTGGGCCGGCTCGACCTCGGAGAGCCTCTTCAGCGCCACGAACTCGCTCTGCCGCAGCGTGCGGGCGGTCAACGCGAGGAGCCCGGACACCGGCACGACGGCCTGGCAGATGCCGGTGCGCTCCAGTTCGGCGGTGAACCGCTGGGCCACGTCCTTGGCCGACAACATCGCGTCGATGCGGCCGGCGCCGATCTCGTCGGCTCTCGAAGCCACACCGATGACGCCGAGCGCGCCGGCCGAGCCGCCGACCAGCTGACCGATCTGCTTGAGCAGTGCGATGTCGGCGGCGTTGAGAGTGCGCAGCAGGAACACCACCGCGTCGACCCGGGGCACGCTGTCGTCGGGCACGAGAAGTCGCAGTGTGCGCGCGGAGACATCCTGGGACAGCGACGAAGTGCCGGGGGTGTCGATGATCGTCGCGTCGATCAGCTCGGCGGCGGGCCATTCCACGTCCAGATCCACCACGTCGTCGGGGTCTAGGCGGGCGAAGTCGAAGCTCAGGCCGCGGTCCGGTCCGTTCCGCTCACGCATGATCGGCACGTTGGAGCGCCGTCCGCCGCGGTGGTTGGCGGTCACCTTCGGGGTCGGGCCGTGCCGGAACCAGGTGACGATGCGCGTCGCCTCGGTCGCGTCCGTGGGCGCGATCTCGTCCCCGACCAGCGCGTTGACCAGCGTCGACTTGCCGGCCTTGAGGGTTCCGGCCAGCGCGATGCGGATCGGCTCGTTGAGCCGGTGCCCGATCCGCTCGAGTTCGGCGTGCACGTCAGGACGCCTGCGGTAGGCGGGGTCGGACCGGTAGGCGGCGATGGTGCCGCCCAGGATCGCCCGCACTCGGTCACTGGTGCTCAGATTTCACCGTCTCGGATCGCTCGACTGCTGACCGTTCGAGCTTAATGAGGCTGGGAGCTGAGTTTGCGCGTGTGGTCGACGACCTGCCGCAGGATGCCGAGCTGGCGGTCCAGTTCCTTGACGCGGTTGTTGCGTTCGGTCTCCTCCAGCTTGGCCGCGGCGAGGGTGGCCTGCAGCGACTCGTTCAGCGAGCGCGTGGTCTGGTTGGCGATCTCTCGGTAGTGGTCGCGCAGCTGGCGCTGGATCCCCTTGAGCCGGTCCCGTGACTCCTTGCCGACGACGAAGGCGACGTCGTCGACGAACCGGCGGACGTTGGCCTTGGCCTCGCTGCGCACGCGCAGCATCCGGTTCTCCATGTCCTCCTTGTAGGCCTTGCGGCCCAACACGAATCCCGCGCCCAGCGACAGCGGGTTGAACATGCCGAGACCGGCGAAGGAGGTCAGCATGCCGAACATCAGTACGCCGCCGTAGGAGCCGCGCATCCCGGTGACGACCTTGTGCCCGAACTTCAGCGGTTTGGCCTCGAGCTGGGTCAGCGACTTGAACTCGCCGAAGTCGGCGCCCATCTCGCGAGCGTCGATCGACGGCATCCGCACCGCGTCCAGTCCCGCCTCCCGGAATGTGCGGGCCACCTCGGCGGCCAGCGCCTCGGCACGCTGGTATGCCCACACGAAGTTGTCGCCGACGGCGGTGGCCACCGAATCCTCCAGCTCGGCGCCGATCGCGGCCCAATTCTGGGTGGGATCGCAGCCGTCGATCACCCGCTCGGTGTGAAAGGTGATGTTGCGGAACCGATGTCGCAGATCGTGATCGACGTCGGCGGTCAGGTCGGCGATGCCGTCGTTGAGCACCTGCTGCCACAGCGCGGTCTGCTGCAGCGCGTCTTGCGCCTCCTGCTTTCGGCGCTCGAGGTCTGCCGAGAGATGGTCGCGGGCCTGCGGGTCGTTGAGCGCGGACAGCTCGGACTCGACGGCCAGGCTCAGGTGCTCGGCCGCCGCGCGGACCTCGCCGATCACCTGCTCGCGGACACGGTCCCGCTGGCGGGCCAGCACCTCGTCGGACAGGAACTTCACCAGTGCCGGAAAGTTGGACTCCTCGTTGAGCTCCTTGTCGTTGAGCGCCACCGCGTGGCTGCGCAGCGTGGAGGACACCGGCACCAGCGGGGCGGTGACCCCGGCGCGCCCCAGGTGCGCGCGGTTCGCGTCGACCACCTGCCGCCAGTGCGGGTACAGATCGGTCTTGGTGGCGACGAGCAACGCGACCGGGCAGATCTCCAGCGCCTGCCGGATGAAGGTCATCTCCGGCTCGGTGAACTCCTGGCTGGTGTCGCTGATCATCAGGACGGCGTCCGCGTCGGGCAGCAGGCCCAACGTCGCCGACAGGTGCGGCTGCCCGTGCCCGCCGACCCCCGGGGTGTCGATGAACGCCAGGCCGCCCTTGAGCAGAGGGCTCGGGGCCTTCACCTCGACGCGCAGCACCTCGCGGCCCCGGGCCTGCGGCGCCCTGCGCAGGTCGCTGCCCAGATCGGCCGTCGGGATCTCCACCAGCTCGGGTTCCTCACCGTCGGGCCGGGCGACCACCAGCCGCGCGGACGGTTGTTCACCGTAGGACACCACGGTCGGCAGCACCGTCGACTCGTCATCGCCGACCCGCGCGACCGGCATGTTCAGCAACGAGTTCAGCAGCTGGCTCTTGCCCTGTTTGAGCTGTCCGGCGATCACCACCCGGATCTGCGGGTCGGCGAGCCGCGCCCCGGCCCGCTCGAGCCGGTCCGCGAGATCACCGCGCTGCTGGGCGTGCGCGATCTTGCCGACGTGGTCGATCAGCTCGACGATCACCGTGTTGGCCGGCTGCGTCATGGTGCCCCTCTGGTTGCTGCGGCGTGGTTCAACGGTAGGCGCGCGAACCGGCGGGGACCATCACGGTCCCCGCCGGTGTCGCGCGGTGGCGGATCAGAAGGCGTCCAGAGCCGCCTGGGTGTCGTTGTGGGAAGCGACGTCGGTGTCGAAGTCGGTGTCGACGCCGGTGACGTTGTCCGAGAACAGGTCGGTGTTGGTCTCGTTGCCCGAGCCGATGTTGGACTCGAAGCTCGACGAGTTGTCCTCGACCGAGGTCTCGGTGGAGGTCGAGATGTCGTTGCGCACCGAGGTGTTCACCGAATTGTCTTCGGTGTTCTTGCTGCCGAAGTCGCCGTCGATCTGGGTGCCGGTGTTGACGTCGTTGTCGGTGATGATGATGCCGCCGCCGTTGCCGCCGGAGCCGCCGACCGCGTTGCCGCCGCCGATGCCGATGAGGCTGCCGCCGCCGTCGGCGCCGCCGCCGTTGCCGCCGCTGGTGTCGACGTCGTTGAGCACCGGGGCGTCGTTGTCGGCGATCAGGTCACCGCCGGCGGTCTTCGAGTTGTCCTCGACCTCGTTGTCCTTGCCGACCACGACGTTGGAGCCCGAGCCGGCGAGGATGTCGCCGTTGTTCATCGTGTTGCCGTCGCCCAGCGCGGCGCCGTCACCGCTGACGATGTCACCGTCGTTGTCGCCGTCGACCACGACGCCGCCGTTGGTGGCGGTGTTGCTGGTCTTGTCGCCGAAGGTGATGTCACCGAAGCCGAGGTTGAACGCGCCGTTCTGGGCGTTGGCGCCGGCGTCCTGGACCGGGCTGGCCACCGGGACGTTGTTGCCGCTGAGCAGGTCGGTGTCGGTCTCGGGGGCGAAGGTCGGCGCCCACGAGGTCTGCGGGGAGAACGGCGAGGCGAAGTTGGAGGCGAGCTGGTGGTGGTCGGCGACCGCGCGCTGCAGGCCCACGACCGGATCGCCGCCGCCGAGCGCGTACCCGGCGGGAGCGGCGGTGGCGGCCACCGACGCCAGCTGGGCGGCCGTGACGTTGGGCAGGCCCGCGTCGCGCAGTGCGCCGTCCGGGTCGGTGACGAAGGCCGCCGCCGAGGCCGGGCTGCGGAACAGGTCGAGGATGAAGTCGATGATGGTGTTCATGGCAGTGCCTTTCTGCTCTGTCCGGGGTGGTGCTCGCCGGTCACTCCGGCGATCTGGACACCACGTTATGGAGTTCGCCAACCCCCGAAAACGGGGTTCGCTCCCATCCCCTCACGGGCTCACCTAGGGGTTTTGCGTGGCGGGCACTAGGGGATTAGGGGGTCGCCCGGGGGGTGCTTCGGGCATGGAAAAACCCGCAAGGAACGCGTGGTCCTTGCGGGTTTCCGGCTGCCGCTCAGGTGAGTCGAACAGCGCAGCTCAGTCGAACAGATCGATACCCGACGCGTGGTCGTCGGCATCGGGGCCGTCGAAGGCGGCCGGGGACTCGATCCAGTGCTCGGACGGGAGGACGGTCGGGTCGATTCCGTCATTGAGGCCGTCATCGACCACCAGGTCGTCCACCGGAACCGCGGTCGGCACCTCGAGCAGGTCAACGGTCTCGGGTGTCGCCTCCCCGGCGTCGATGACGGCACGCTCGGGCAGGCTCTCGTCGGGTAGGTCGAACGCATCGAACGCGGCGGTGGCCGCTCCGCTGGCCCACACGTTGTCCACCGGGGCCGCGGCGAAGGCGTCCACGCCGTAAAACGGTGCCGTCGTCGACATCGACTCGGCGACCACCGGGATCAGGTTCTGCACATCAGCACTGGTCACGCCGGTGAGATCGGCATCCGCAAGGGCCTGCGCCGGGTCGGCCGCGTAGCGCGCGGCGGCGTCGGGATCACGCACCAGCGTCATCACGAAATCCAGCAAGGCGTTCGGCATGGCTCGATGCTATGCCCGCCGACCCGGTACCGGATCGGTGCGCAGCCCAACTCCGGCGAATTCCCATTAGGGGATAGCCCGTTAGGGGATCCGCGACATTAGGGGCACATGCCCCGGTAAAGCGTCGTCAGGCGCTAAGGTGGTCCACGGTCCAGACAGGAGAGAGCTCACATGACCGAACCGCTGGGGTTGTCGATCGGGATGACCAACCTGGTCGCGGCCCGCGTTGGTCGCCCACCGGTGACGCGACGATCCATCCTGAACCTGTACGGCGACCGGGCGCCCGAGGTGGGCGCCCGGTCGGAGATCCCCGGCTTCACCGAGCCGCGGCTCGTCCTGACGGGGTTCGTGGAACGCGTGGGTGACCCCGTTCCCCTGATCGCGGCGGACGGCTCGGCCCATCGCGGCGAACAGACCCTCGCCCAGGCCCTCGACGGAATGGCGGGGCTGGTCGACGGAGGCGCCCCGATCGCGGTCGCGGTACCCGCCCACTGGGGCCCCGGCACCGTCGGGGCGCTGCGCGGTGCGCTGCGCACCCAGCCGCGGCTGTCCCCCAACGGCGTCCCACCCGCGCTCATCCCGGACGCCGCGGCGGCGCTCGCCGCGCTGCGGGTGGCACCGGGGCTGCCGAACCAGGGCTTCATCGTGCTGGTCGATCTGGGCGGCAGCGGCTCCAGCATCACGGTGGCCGACGCGGCCGCCGGCGCCGCGATCGTCGGCCAGACGGTCCGCTACGGCGAGTTCTCCGGCGAGGCGATCGATCAGGCGCTGCTCGATCATGTGCTCAGCGGCATCGCGGCCGCCGAGAACCCTGACCCCGCGGGAACAGCGGGCACCGCCGCGGTAGGGCCGCTGGCGCAACTGCGCGACGAGTGCCGTGCGGCCAAGGAACGGCTCTCGGCGGAGACCGCGACGGCGGTGCCGGTCGCACTGCCCGCGTTCACCTCCGACGTCCGGGTCACCCGCCCCGAACTCGAGCAGCTGATGTCCGAACCGCTGACCGGCCTGCTCTCTGCGATCGAGGATGTGCTGCAGCGCAAGAACATCGCGCCCGCCGACGTTTCCGCGGTGGCCACCGTAGGCGGTGGCGCGGCCATCCCGCTGGTCACCCAGAGGCTCTCCGAGCGGCTGCAGGCGCCGGTGATCACCACCCCGGAGCCGGCGCTCAACGTCGCCGCGGGTGCTGCGCTGGTCGCCAATCAGAGCCTGGCCGCCGATGCTCCCACCGGCATGGCGCCCGCCGCCGATGCGCCGACGGCGATGGGCCACGCCGCCTGGGCGGCCGGCGCCGCGGGCCTGGCCGCGACCGAGTCCGCCGGCGACGGCGCCTCCTCGGCGACGTTCCGCGCGCTGGCGTGGTCCCAGGACGACGCCGCCGGTGATCCTCTTCCGTACACCGGCGGGGACTACACCGCCGCCGGCGCCTATGCCGACCCGGCCGGCACCGCCGCGCGGCCCGCCGTCGAGTTCACGCCCCAGGACGAGGGTTACACCGACGTGCCTCCGGCACTGCCCTGGTACAAGAGGCCGCCGGTGCTGTTCGGGGTGGCAGCGGCCGCGGCGCTGCTCGCTGCGGGCGGGCTGGCGGTGACTCTGACCAGTTCCGAGGGTGATTCGGGCACGGTGACCGAGACCGCCACCCCGCCCGCCGAGACCACTCCGGTGCAGCTGCCGCCGCCGGTCACGACCGTGACGGTCGGCCCGGACGGAGTCGCGACCACCACGGTGAGCCAGCCACCGCCGCCTCCGCCGCCGCCGGACACCACGACGCCGGCCACCACCACGACGGCGACGACCTCGCCGACCACCACCACGACGACCACGACGACCACCACCACGACGTCGCCGACCACGACGACGACCAGGACCACGACCACGCGGCCGACCACGACGACGCCGCCGACCACGACACAAGCACCGCCGCCCACCACGACGATCCCACCGCTGCCCGAGCCGGTGGATCCGCCCGACCCGATCATCACGACCGTCCTCCCCGAAGTCGGCGCCTGACTGCGGCATGACCAGTCCGGGGGTGCCGCGGCACTCGGATCTCGCACCTGCCGCGCGGGAGGCCGCCGCGGCGGTCGAGGCCAATCCGCGCGCCGCGCACAAGCTCGTCGTCACAGGCGGTGTCGGCACCGGCAAGTCCACCCTGCTGACCGCGGTGCGCGCGGCGCTGCTCGGTGCCGGACGCCCGGTGCTGGCGCGTCCGCCGCGGCCCGGCGATCCCGCTGACACCGTGACGGTCGTCGACGACAGCCATCTTCTCGACGGCGCCGAACTCGACCGGCTGACCGCACTCGTCGCCGACCCCGCGGCCACCGTGGTGATCGCCACCGAACCGCTGGCTCACCATCGGCCGTTGCGCGAACTGACCACTGCCCTGGAACGGGAACGGCCCGCGGTGACGCTCGGGCCGCTGCCCGCGGTCGAGGTGAGCCGGGTCGCCGCGGCGGCGCTCGGGGTGCCGGCGTCCCCGGAGTTGTTGCGCGCGTTGATGTCTGCGACGGCCGGGCTGCCCTTCCTGTTGGCGCCGGCGCTCGCCGCGGCGGCAGGCGGCGGCCACCCCATGCGGGATGCGGCCCGATTCGGGCTCATCGAGCGGCTCCGCGGGTGCGACGAACGCCTGCTCGACGCTTTCGTGGTCTCGTCGCTCAGCTTCGAGCTCGGACCCGACGACGTCGCCGCCGCGCTCGGACTGTCCTCGCAGGACGCGCTGTCGGTCGTCGACCGGGCCCGGGCGAGCGGGCTGATCGAACCGTCACACCCGCAGGACTTCCAGCACTCGGTGCACCGCGCGGTCGCTCAGATCGTCGGTACGGCAAGGCATCACGACATCGAGGTGTCGGTACTGGCCTCCCAGCTCGAAAGGGGAACGTTGACAGCCGATCTGGCGTTGCGACTGGCCGAGCACGGGCTGCGGGACGAGCGGTTGGCCACCGCGCTGAGCGAGCTGGCCGGTCACACCCGCGCGCACCCGGCCCGCACCGCGCGCCTGTACCGGGCTGCCGCCGACGCCGGTGCGACGGCGTCCAGCGCGCAACTGGCCGACGCGCTCGCCCTGACCGGTGACTGCGCGACGGCCGGCCGGCTGGCCGACGAGCTGTTGACCGCCCCCGACCCGGCCGAGCGGGCCGCCGCGGTGCGGATCGCGGCGAGCATCGCCATGCACGACACCGGCGCCGCGCAGGCGCACGCGCTGTTCGGTTGGCTGGGCCCGGTGCCCGATGCGGTCCTGGGGGCCGCGGCGACGATCGCGGCCGTCGCGGCGGGTGACGTCGCCGGGGCGCGGGATGCCGCCTCGACGCCCGCCGAGGGCCCGCCGACCTCCACCGCCCGCGCCGCGGCCGGCCTCACCGAGGGCCTGGCGATGACGCTGGACCGGCCCTACCCCGTCGCTGTTGCCCGGTTGAGCCAGGCCCTCGGCAGTGATCTGGGGTCGGCGGCGACCCTTCCCGACACCCCGGCCGCGCTGGTGACTCTGGCCGCGTTGCACGGCGGGGACGCGGTTCGGGCGCGCAGCGTGGCCGGCCGCGCGGTGCACGCGGATGCGGAGCGCGGGGCCGCCGATGCCGCCTTCGTCTCGCTGCGGCACCGGCTTCTGCAGGCCTGGGCCTTCATGCAGGACGGTCAGCTGGCGGCAGCCACCAACGCGGTCCGGCCTGCGACGGGGCCGGCCCCGCACCGCCGTGACGCGCTGTGGGCCGCGGCATTGCAGACCGGCGTCGCGCGGCGCAGTGGGGACAGCGGCGCGATGCAGAAGCACTGGTATTCGGCCATGGAGGTGCTCACCGAGTACACGGTCGATGTCTTCAGCGTGTTGCCGCTGGGCGAACTGTGGATCGCCGCCGCCCGGATGCGGCAGGTGGACCAGCTACAACATCTGCTCGACGAGGTGTTCACTCTTCTCCGCGGGCTCGATGACCCGGTGCTGTGGACCGTGCCGCTGCATTGGGCCGGCGTGCACGCGGGCATCCTGGCCAACTCGCCGGAGGCGGTGGCGCCGCACGGTCAGGCGCTGACCGCCGCGGCGACCCACTCCGGGTTCGCGCGGGCGCTGGCCACCGCGGGCCGGACCTGGTTGCGCGTCCTGGCCCATCAGGTCGACGTCGACGAGGTGACCGTCGCGGCCCGCGCTCTCGCGCAGTTCGGCCACACCTGGGACGGCACCCGGCTGGCCGGACAGGCCGCGTTACAGGCCTCTGACCCGCGGATCTCGCAGGCCATGCTGCAACTCGCCCGTGATCTCAAACACACCGCGGCCGGCGATGCGGCGGCCGACCCGGCGGACGCCGACACCCTCGCGGCCACGACGGTATCCGCGTTACCGTCCCGGCCGGCCGCGGCGCACCTGTCCGATCGCGAACGTGAGGTCGCCGAACTGTTGCTGCAGGGTTTGCCCTACCGCGACATCGGCGCCCAGTTGTTCATCTCGGCGAAGACCGTCGAACATCACGTCGCCCGGATCCGGCGACGCCTCGGTGCCGAATCGCGTTCCGAGTTGCTCTCGATGCTGCGCGCGCTGATGGAGACACCCGGCGGCGACCGACCGATCTGAGTCGCCTCAGCCACGAGTTAGGTGAGCCTTTGTAGCGGCCTTTCCCCGGTGGATGTAACTATGAGCAGGCACCGAGCTAAAGTTACCGCCCAGTAACATACTGTAAGTTACCCACGGGTAACAAGAAAACCGGAGGCACGCGTGGATACGCAGATGTTGATCAGGATCGTCGTCGGCGTCCTGATGATCGCCGTCGTGGGCGTCTTCGCCGCCAAGCGTGTGCTCTGGCTGACCAAGCTGATCCGGTCCGGGCAGCCCCTGAGCGAGGGCAACAACCGCAAGGACAACCTCCAGAAGCGCATCACCACGCAATTCGAAGAGGTCTTCGGGCAAACCCGGCTGTTGCGCTGGTCGGTGCCCGGTCTCGCACACTTCTTCACGATGTGGGGCTTCTTCGTCCTGGCCACGGTGTATCTGGAGGCGTTCGGCCTGCTCGTCGACCACGACTTCCACATCCCGCTGGTCGGTCGCTGGGATGCGCTGGGATTCCTGCAGGACTTCTTCGCTGTCGCGGTGCTGGCCGGCATCATCACGTTCGCGATCATCCGCATCGTGCGCGAGCCGAAGAAGCTCGGCCGCGACTCCCGGTTCTACGGATCGCACACCGGCGGCGCCTGGCTGATCCTGTTCATGATTTTCAACGTCATCTGGACCTACGCGCTGGTGCGCGGCGCGGCCGTGGTCGTCGGCAACCTGCCCTACGGCAACGGCGCGTTCCTCTCGCAGTTCATGGGCGCGATCCTGCGCCCGCTCGGCCACACCGCCAACGAGTGGATCGAGACGTTCGCCCTGCTCGCGCACATCGCGATCATGCTGGTGTTCCTGCTGATCGTGCTGCACTCCAAGCACCTGCACATCGGTCTGGCGCCGATCAACGTCACGTTCAAGCGGATGCCGAACGCGCTGGGCCCGCTGCTGCCGGTGGAGTCCAAGGGCGAGCTGGTCGACTTCGAGGATCCCGCCGAGGACGCGGTGCTGGGCCGCGGCAAGATCGAGGACTTCACCTGGAAGGGCTACCTCGACTTCACCACCTGCACCGAGTGCGGTCGCTGCCAGTCGCAGTGCCCCGCCTGGAACACCGGCAAGCCGCTGTCGCCGAAGCTCGTGATCATGAACCTGCGCGACCACATGTTCGCGAAGGCGCCGTACTTCCTCGACGGCAAGGAGTCGCCACTGGAGAACACCCCCGAGGGTGGCATCATCGAGAGGCTGGTCGACGAGGACGACGAACACCACGTCCCCGAATCCGGCTTCGAGCGCATCCCGGCCGACTCGCCGCTGCAGGCGACCCGTCCGCTGGTCGGCACGCTTGAGCAGGGCGGCGTCATCGACCCGGACGTGCTGTGGTCGTGCACCACGTGCGGTGCGTGCGTCGAGCAGTGCCCGGTCGACATCGAGCACATCGACCACATCGTCGACATGCGCCGCTACCAGGTGATGATGGAGTCCGAGTTCCCCGGCGAGCTCGGCGTGCTGTTCAAGAACCTGGAGAACAAGGGCAACCCGTGGGGCCAGAACTCCAAGGACCGCACCAACTGGATCGACGAGGTCGACTTCGACGTGCCGGTCTACGGCAAGGACGTCGAGTCCTTCGACGGCTACGAGTACCTGTTCTGGGTCGGTTGCGCCGGCGCCTACGAGGACCGCGCGAAGAAGACCACCAAGGCCGTCGCCGAGCTGCTCTCGGCGGCCGGCGTGAAGTTCCTGGTGCTCGGCGAGGGCGAGACCTGCAACGGCGATTCGGCGCGGCGGTCCGGCAACGAGTTCCTGTTCCAGCAGCTGGCCGCGCAGAACGTCGAGACCCTCAACGAGCTGTTCGAGGGCGTCGAACGGGTCGACCGCAAGGTCGTCGTCACCTGCCCGCACTGCTTCAACACCCTGGGCCGCGAGTACCCGCAGGTCGGCGGCAACTACACGGTGCTGCACCACACCCAGCTGCTGAACCGCCTGGTCCGCGACAAGAAGCTGGTGCCGGTCAAGTCCACCGACGGCAGCCCGAACGGTCAGGACATCACCTACCACGATCCCTGCTACCTCGGCCGCCACAACAAGGAGTACTCGGCGCCGCGTGAGCTGATCGGGGCCTCGGGCGCGACACTGACCGAGATGCCCCGCCACGCCGACCGCGGCCTGTGCTGCGGCGCCGGCGGCGCCCGGATGTGGATGGAAGAGCACATCGGCAAGCGCGTCAACACCGAGCGCACCGAGGAGGCCTTCGACACCGGTGCCTCGGCGATCGCGACCGGCTGCCCGTTCTGCCGCGTCATGATGACCGACGGGGTGGACGACGTGGCCGCGACCAGGGACATCGAGAAGATCGAGGTGCTCGACGTCGCGCAGCTGCTGCTCGGCTCGCTCGACAAGAGCACGTTCACGCTGCCCGAGAAGGGCACGGCCGCCAAGGAGGCCGAGGAGCGTGCGGCACGGATCGCCGCCGAGGCGCCCGCCAAGGTCGAGGAGCCCGAAGCCGAACCCGAGGCTGCTCCGGAACCCGCCAAGGCCGAGGCGCCGGCCGCCGCACCCGCCGAGGCCAAGCCGGCCGCGGCGGCACCGGCCAAGGGACTCGGGATCGCCGGCGGCGCCAAGCGCCCCGGTGCGAAGAAGGCCGCCCCGGCGGCCGCGGCGCCCGCAGAGGCCCCTGCCAAGGCCGAGCCGGAGGTCAAGGGCCTGGGCATCGCGGGCGGCGCGAAGCGCCCCGGCGCCAAGAAGAAGGCCCCGGCCGCCGCCGCACCGACCGCACAGGCATCGGCACCCGCAGAGGCTCCGGCCGAGGCTCCCGCCAAGCCCGAGCCCGAGGTCAAGGGGCTCGGCATCGCCTCGGGCGCACGCCGCCCCGGCGCGAAGAAGGCACCGGCCAAGACCGCGTCGCCGAACGAGGGCGCGGGCACCGTGGTGCAGCCGCCCAACGTGGACCCCGATAAAGCGGCCACCGGCACCGAGCCCGCCGACACGGCCGACTCAGATCGCGGGCTGGACGCACCCAGGCCTGAGCCCGAGGTCAAGGGCTTGGGGATCGCAGCGGGTGCGCGCCGGCCGGGCGCCAAGAAGAAGGCCCCGGCCGCGGCGCCCAAGACCGAGCCGACGCCCGAGCCGGAACCGACGGCGGCCGAACCCGCCTCGCCGGCGCCGTCGCCGAACGGTTCCGGTGACGGCGGCGACCGCGTCGTCGGTGACGAGCCCCCGGTGAAGGGTCTCGGCATCGCCAAGGGCGCCCGCCGGCCGGGCAGGCGCTGATCACGCGGTGATATCGGGGCCGCCGTCGCGACTGCGACGGCGGCCTCGGTGTTTCCGGCACCGAAATTGACTTGGACACCCGTGGGAGACTGATCGTCGTGAGTACCCATCAGGCGCCGTGGCACACGGCCAGTGGCCAGCATGCGCGCCAGCGTGAGTTCACCCAGTCGAGCAAGCTGCAGGACGTTCTGTACGAGATCCGCGGCCCGATCCACGAGCACGCCTCCCGTCTGGAGGCCGAGGGCCACCGGATCCTGAAGCTCAACATCGGCAACCCGGCCCCCTTCGGGTTCGAGGCCCCCGATGTGATCATGCGCGACATCATCGCCGCGCTGCCCTACGCGCAGGGCTACTCCGACTCCAAGGGCATCGTCAGCGCCCGCCGCGCGGTGTTCACCCGATACGAGCTCGTCGACGGCTTCCCGCGCTTCGACATCGAGGACGTCTTCCTCGGCAACGGCGTCTCCGAGCTGATCACCATGACGCTGCAGGCGCTGCTCGACAACGGCGACCAGGTGCTGATCCCGGCCCCGGACTACCCGCTGTGGACGGCGTCGACCGCGCTGGCCGGCGGCACCCCGGTGCACTACCTGTGCGACGAGACGCAGGACTGGAACCCCGACATCGCCGACCTGGAGTCCAAGATCACCGAGCGCACCAAGGCGCTGGTGGTGATCAATCCGAACAACCCGACCGGCGCGGTGTACAGCCGCGAAATCCTCGAGCAGATGGTCGAACTCGCCCGCAAGCATCAGCTGCTCCTGCTGGCCGACGAGATCTACGACAAGATCCTCTACGACGACGCCAAGCACATCAGCCTGGCCAGCCTGGCCCCGGATCTGCTCACGCTGACGTTCAACGGATTGTCGAAGGCCTACCGCGTCGCGGGCTACCGCTCCGGCTGGCTGGTGATCACCGGCCCCAAGGAACACGCGAGCAGCTTCATCGAGGGCATCAACCTGCTGGCCAACATGCGGCTGTGCCCGAATGTGCCTGCCCAGCACGCGATTCAGGTCGCACTGGGCGGACATCAGAGCATCGACGATCTGGTGCTGCCGGGTGGCCGGCTGCTCGAGCAGCGCGACGTCGCCTGGGAGAAGCTCAACGAGATCCCCGGGGTGTCCTGCACCAAACCCAAGGGGGCGCTGTACGCGTTCCCGCGGCTGGATCCGGAGGTCTACGACGTCGAGGACGACGAACAGCTGGTCCTCGACCTGTTGCTGCAGGAGAAGATACTGGTCACCCAAGGCACCGGATTCAACTGGCCCACACCGGATCACCTGCGCATCGTGACACTGCCATGGGCCCGTGATCTGGCCGCCGCCATCGAGCGGCTGGGCAACTTCCTGGTCAGCTACCGGCAGTGAGCAGCCCGCGCGCCGACAGTACCGACGCGCGTGGGCCCACCGCCTCCCTGATGTTCCTGCTGAAGATCGACCATCGCTCCTGACGCCCGAACACACGGTGCAACAGCGCGACATAGCGGGTCAGGGTGTCCATGTCACCGGTGGCCGCGAGGTAACAGCAGGTGCTCTCATAGGCGATCAGCAGATTGTTCTCGACGGCGTACTCGACCAAATGCGGTGTGGTTTGGATACTTTCCATCGCCGACAGCGTTCGGCCCAGATCCGCGCACACCCCGTCGGCGAACCCGTCCATGTCCGTGCTGCGGTCGAACCGCAGTTCGTAGGGCGCTCCGGGCGCCAGCGCCTCCCAGCGGCGGTTCAGGAGCAAACTCTGAGGCGGGTGCAGTTGATGCTCATGCCCCGGGCAGGCGGCGTCGACCTCCCCCGAACCCATCCCGACGTTGACGAAGAACCCGTGCCACCGGGTCACGCCGTTGTGCCAGTTGTTCTGAAAATTGATCCTGTCGCGCAGCGGGCCTCGGGGGCGTTCGAAGTCGTGGCCCGACCTTTCGAATCCCCGTTCCAACAGAAACGCGCCGACCGCCCCGGACAACATCGCCTCGAACGACCGTCTCAACCGCGCCCGCTCGACCTCCCTTTCGACCATGCACTCAGGCTAAGCCTCGATCCACCGATGAATCGCCTGTTCGGAGGGTGTTGATGTAAGGAAAGTGCCCTTTGAGCTGGGATGATTGGAGTTACCACACTTCGATCAGCCCACGTTCAGAAAGGCACTTCCGGTGCAA